>CALVSZ010000047.1 GCA_944359705.1 uncultured Bacilli bacterium
GAAGCAAGTGCTAGTAATAGAAATTATAAGTTTTTAACTTTGACATTTTTTCAAGTTTTGATGTTGACATTTACAATAAAAAATTTCTGTTAATATTTAAAAGGGTAAGTTTTTCATCGTATATGATGATGATGCTTTTGTTTTTCATTATCTTTTTGGTTATAGGTTAACATCTAAGGATACAACAGGTTTCCCTGAGACAGAACTTACAAAAATAACTAATACATTAGATGATAAAAAAATAAGTTATCAAGTAATATATAAAGATAGAGATCCTGTAGTAAAAGATTATAGTAATCTAGATAATTACAATAAAATATTAACTAAATCAATTGAATGCTTAGAGATGGAAACAAAGATTGAATCTTTAAAAAAACAAATTGATGAAATCGATGATTATGAACTATTATGCCAAATAGTTGAGGTAATTAATAATGAATTACAAGGAAGATAAATTTAAGTTAATTACTAAAATTAAGTTATTTATATTAGAAAGTGAAAAGATGCTTGAAAATATTCCTAGATATGATTTTTATAATCGAGATCGATTCCGTGAAGATATAACGGAAGTATTACATCTAGTATATTTAGCTAATAATATAGATAACAAGCTAATATATCAACAAGATATATTAGCAAGACTAAGTATGATTGATTTTTATCTAGAACGAGCATATAACTTTAAATATATAAGTGAAAAACAATTATATAAGTATTCTTATAAATTAGAAGAAATAATTAAAATGACTAAAGGTTGGATGAATAGTAATGGATGATATTACTATTAGTAAAATACTTAATATCTATAATCAAGAATTAGTAAAAAAAGTAAGAAATAAAAAGAAAATTAATGATTTTGAAAAATATAAGATTACTTATATTAGAAGTATCTATGATACTTTAAAGTCTGGTAATTATAATTATATTAAATATAATATATTCTTAATTAAAGAACCAAAATACCGAATAATAATGTCTGTTGGTATCAATGATAAAATAATTAATCATTATTTAACTAGATATGTTTTAGAACCTAAATTAACTAAATATTTAGATAATAGAAATGTTGCTACAAGAAAAGATATGGGTACTAGTTATGGAATAGAGTTAATTAAGAAATATATAGAAGAAGAGAAGAAAGATAATAATATATTTTATATATTAAAAATAGATTTAAAAAAATATTTTTATAATATTGATCATAATGTCTTAAAAAGTTTAATTAAAGATAAATTAAGTGATATTGCATATCACTTAATAGAATTAACCATAGATAGTACTAATTATAGTTATATAAATAATACTATTAATAAACTTAAAGATAATGAGATTAAAAGAAATAGTAATAGAAGTAAAGAAATAAGCGAATTACCTTTATATAATAAAGGTAAAGGCTTAGCAATAGGGTTAGTTAGTAATCAATTTTTAGCAATATTTTATTTATATAAATTACATAATTATATAATTCACAAATTAAAACTAAAACATAGTGTCTTTTATATGGATGATTATATAATTATGCATAAAGATAAAGAATATTTAAAATATGCCTTAAAACGAATAGAGTATATATTAAATAATGTTTTTAAATTAGAAATAAATACTAAAAAGACTATGATTACTAGTTCTAAAGAAGGTTTTATCTTCTTACAATATAAATTTAAAGTAATTAATAATAAAACAATTATTAAATTAAGGCGAGATACCGTAAATAAAATACGAAAGAATTTAAAGAAAAGTAATTATTTATATAAAAATAATTATATATCATTTAAAAGTTATTTTATTAGTGTAAATAACTACCAAAACACTTTTAAATATGATAAAATAAAAGTATCTAGAATTATAGATAAATATATTGGGTAATCTTTAATATAAGTTCGTCTAACGCGTTTAACGTGAACAACAATGGCAACGTCAACAACAATGGGAATGCCTATAACGGCTACGGCGCTTTTAGAGACTCTTATTATTTGGGGATTGTATGTTTAAGGGTATACTTTGATAGATATAAGAGACATAGATTATCCATGGATTAAAGTCCTAAACATAAAGTATAGACGATACCTTATTTATATAAGGTATCTATAGATATACTACGGGAGTATTATGAGTAAAATAAATAGATATAAATTTGCTAAGAAATGTTATAAAGATTATGTAATATTATTATTAATTAAAAATAAATTATATACTTATATAGATAATAAATTAATTAGTTTTAAATATATAAATACTTTAAAAAAATTACATATAAATTATGTTATATTAGATAACTTAGATGTAATAGTAAAAGAGTATGAAGATAATAATTATAAATTATATTATTTAAAATATAATTTAAATAATATATTAGATAATATCTTATATAAATGGAAAAGAGGTAATAATGATGAATAAGAAAAAAATAATAATTATTATAAGTATAATTATTATAATAATTGCTATAGTTATATTATTTATATTATCAAATAAGGATAATAAAACTTATGCTGTAGGAGATACTTTAGCAGATACTGTTATTGCTCAAAATAAAGGAAGTAGTTGGAATAAAGGAGACTCCGGAGTATATTATACCAATAATCATGAATATAGATATATTGGTGCTAATGTCAATAATTATGTATCTTTTAATAATGATTTATATAGGATAATTGGGGTATTTGATTCTAATTCTCATGGACAAGATGGAAAGACGCTAGTTAAATTAATTAGAAGTAGGATACTTGGAGCATATTCTTGGGGTAATTATAATAGTCCTGCTAATAGTGGAACATATTCTAGTCGTAAAAATGATTGGACCGGAGGCACTACAGGAGTAAAAGCTAACTTAAATGTTTTATTAAATGACTATTTCTATAATAAGACAGATACATCTAGTACTTATGGTAATTGTAGTACTTGGACGTATTACTATAATAATACTAATTATCGTACCAATGATTGCAGTGATATTGTAGGATACGGAATCGATCCTAGTTTACAAAACTATATAGAAGATGCGACATGGTACTTATTTGGATACTCGGGTAATGGTTTATCAAAACAAAATTTTTACTTATGTGAAAGAGGACAATATGAAGGATGCACAAGTGCAAATTCAGGAGCGTATGCAACAAGTACTACTGCTAAGATAGGATTAATGTATGTATCAGACTATATGTATGCAAGTGGATACTTTAATAGTACAAGTACTACGACTGGTTCATCACAATACTATGGAAACCAAAACTGGTTATATAAGGGGATAGAGTGGACGATAACACCGCGTAGCAATAGTTCGTCCAACGCGTTTTACGTGAACACCAATGGCAACGTCGGCAGCAGTGGGGATGCCTATGGCGGTTACGGCGCTCGTCCTACCTTTTATCTTAAATCTTCTGTCTATGTAACTGGGGGTACAGGAACATTCTCTGATCCTTATACAATTTCTTGTGATGACTGTAATGTATAAAACTCGAGAAGGACATTGACCTTCGCGAGTTTCTTTAAGTTATAGTATATATATATTAATTTTTAAGGCATCCTATTGGTACTACTAATATATTATTATCAGTGGTATAAGCCATATCAGTTCCTGTTATTATCATCATAAAGTCTGGTGCTCCTAATTTAGGTTCATGCTCTAATATTAAATTTTTTAATGTAATTAAGTGTTCTTCTGCTTCTTTTATTCGAACTCCTCCTAATTTAGTTTCTACTAGGGCATATTTTCCATTATTAAAATGAATAACGTTATCACATTCTAAATCGTATCTATCTCTGTAATGTTTTAAAACCCCTCCAATAGAGTTTACATATATACTTAAATCTCTATTAACTAAATTTTCAAATAATAATCCAAATGTTCTAATATCCATCATTATATCTTTAGGAGAACATCCTAAAGCTGCTACTGCAAGAGAAGGATCTATCATACTTTTTTTAGGAGAAGTCCTAATAGAAGTTTTACTTCTTATATTAGGATTCCATGCTTCTATTTCTTCTATTACATATAATTTCTTTAATACTGATAAATAATCGTTAATAGTTTTATCACTTATATCAGCATAATTTGCTCTAATATCATTACATATGGTTTGATTAGAGTCTATCGTAGATACTGCTCTTGCATATGCTTTTAATATAGCTCTTGCAAGATTAGGATCCCTTTTAGTACCATCAATTCTTGAAATATCTGATTCACATAAAACATCAATGTAGTTCTTAGGTATTTCTAATGCCTCTTTTTCAGGTAAATGTAATGAATTGGGCCATCCTCCACGACATAAAACATAAGCAATTTTTTCATAATCTAGAGAAGTCCTTATTCCATCAATATCTCTTTTCCCATTTAAAATATCTAATAAAGAAATTTTTCCATTTGATTCACCACTTTCATATAAAGATAATGGTTTCATAGTTATAAAAGCAAATCTTCCTACACCACTATGAAGATTAGGGTCTTCATTAGGAGTAGCAGATTCAGTTAATATATATTGATTAGTTAAACCAGTACTATCGACGGAATATCTAACAGCATTCCATAGTTTAGGGGCAAGTTGCCATTCATCTATTAGTCTTGGTTTATCTCCTTCTAAAAGTAGGGAAGGCTTAGTATTGGCAAGTTCTATATAGTTTTCTTGTAAATCTGGATTTTGCATTTCAAGAACACTTTTGGCAATTTGCTTTGCACTGGTAGTTTTGCCACACCATTTTGGACCTTTTATAAGAATAGCTCCTGTATAACTTAATTTATTTTTTATTTCATCATCAACAATTCTTTTTATATAATTCATCTAAATTCCTCCTTACTTATATTATATACATTTTTTAAAATTTAATCAATTACATTTCCATAATTTGGGGTATTTTGTTTCCATATTTTGAGGCGTTTTACTTCCATATTTTGAGGTAAATGTTTAACTTTTAAATTTTATAAAACTAAGAAATGTAGTTGCATACTATTTCTTAAGCAAGAATAAATTGGCACAAAGTATACTTAAAATCAATATACACATATTGACAAAATATTTTGACTTGATCATTGTTATGTGGTATTATGATTATGCAAGGAAAAAGTAGAAATACTTTTGCAAGGGCACTGTCATTATTGATGGATCCCTATTTTTCTTTTTATAAACATATATTACTTGAAAAATACGAGGGTGAAACAAATGAAAAAGGAAATGTGGCTAATTTGGAAAGATTCAGTAAGTAGACGAAGATACAAAATTGGTATTTTAACATACGATGGAAGCAAGTATACATTTAAATATGTAAATCCTAAATTAAATGATGCGACAAAAGTAGGATTTAAATATTTCCCTGGTTTTGGAGATGTTCATAAAACATATGAAAGTAATCTATTATTTGCAAATATTTTAACAAGATTACCAAACAAATCTAGACCTGATTATTTAGAAATTTTAAATTCTTATAATCTTGAAATTGATTCAACAAATTTTGATATTTTGAAGGCAACAAAGGGTAGATTATTAACTGATAATTTTGAATTTGTTCCTGCATTTGATTATAATAAAGTTGAATTTGATGTTGCAGGTACGAGACATTGTGAAGATGTAAAAAAATGTATTGCTCAAAATTTAATTAATGTTAATGATAAACTTGTATTAGAACTTGAACCTACTAATGAATATGATAAAAATGCTATTAAAGTATTATTTAATAAAGATGGAAAAAGTTATCATTTAGGGTATGTTCCAAGATATTATACTGAAGAACTTGTCAAACTTTTACAAAGTAATATTGAGTATTCGGCAATGATTCAAAGTTTAAATTTTGAAAGCGAAATTATCGATGAAGATATTACAGTGTTTGTAAAATTAATTTTTAATAAGTAATATATATTTATAGTGTAAATGGGATATTTGTTATGTAAACATTGATTATCCCATTTTTTTGTTAATTTTTCTAAATCATATACCTTGCCATTAAAAATAATGTATGATAAAATTAATACATAAAATAATTGAGGTGGTTAAATGGATGAAGATAGTACTATGTCTTTTAATATAGAATCTAATAATAATAGTGATCTATATAGTATAATAAAAGATGTATATAACATTTTAAAAGAAAGAGGATATAATCCAACTGATCAAATAGTGGGCTACTTAATTAGTGGAGATATTGGATATATTTCTAGTTATAAAGGTGCTCGTAATAAGATTAGTGAGTTAGATCGTAGTGAAATAATAAAATCTATGTTTAAGGAATATATAAAATGAGATATTTAGGATTAGATCTTGGTAGTAAGACACTAGGGATATCTATTAGTGATAGAACTAATACGATTGCTAGTGTGTATACGACTATTTATTTTAAAGAAGATGATTATGATTCACTATTTCCAATAATTAAAGATATTATAGATAAAGAAGGTATTACGGCGATTATCTTAGGATTCCCTAAGAATATGAATAATACGATTGGTAAAAGGGCAGAAATAACTCTAGAATTTAGAGATAAATTAAAAAGTATTATTGGTATTGATGTTTATCTTATGGATGAAAGACTTACTTCGGTTATATCTAATAATGTTTTAATTAGTGCCGATATAAGTAGAAAAAAAAGAAAAAAGAAAGTAGATGGAATGGCATCGGTATTAATATTACAAAGTTATTTAGATAAAAAATAATAATTAGTATTGTTTTAAGAAAATTCGGGAATTCCGAATTTTCTATAAAATAATTATTAATGAATCTTTATTTATGTAAAAAAGTATTATATAATATTGTTAATACAAGATAAAAGAAAGGAAGATAAAAATGAATAAAGAAAATACATTTACAGTAATTGATGATGAAGGAAAGGAAGTAGTATGTGAAGTATTATTTACTTTTGAAAGTGATGAAACTAAGAAAAACTATATAGTATATACTGATAATACTTTAGATAGTGAAGGTAATGTTAAAGTATATGCATCTATTTATGAACCTGATAAAGAGAATATGGAATTAATTCCAATCGAATCAGAAAGAGAATGGAAAATAGTAGAAACAATATTAGATTCTATTCAAGAAGAGAATAGAGAGAAAACAGACAACTAGTCTTTTTCTTTTGGGAGGTAGTATGAGAATTTTTAGAAATGTAGCACTAATTTCACTTATTGGATCGGCACTTATTATTATTGGAGCCTGTACGTATTTTAATTATCAAATATCGCCAGTATCTAGTGATGATAGTCTAAAAGTAGTAGTAATTGAAGAAGGTAGTATTAGTGATATAGCTAATACTTTAAAAGATAATAATTTAATTAGAGATGTATCTATGTTTAAGGTATATATTAAGCTTACTGGTAAGAGTAATTTAAAAGCCTCTACTTATGAATTATCAGAAAGTATGGGAGTAGAGAAAATAGTTGATATCTTAGCAAATGGTAATAGTTATAATCCGGATGAGATTAGAATTACTTTTAAAGAAGGTATTAATATGAGACATATTGCAGAACTAATTAGTGAGAATACTAATAACACTGAGGAAGATGTGTATAATTTACTTAAAAATGATGATTATCTAGATGAACTAGTTGATACTTATTGGTTTATTAGTGATGATATAAAGAGTAATAAAATATATTATTCCCTAGAAGGATATTTATATCCAAATACTTATGCTTTTGCTAATAAAGATGTATCTGTAAAAGAAATATTTAAGAAAATGTTAGATCAAATGGAAATAGAACTATCTAAATATAAAGAAGATATTGAAAATAATGAACTTAGTGTTCATGAATTATTAACACTTGCTTCAATTGTTGAATTAGAAGGTGCTAGTAGTTCTGACCGTAATGGTGTTGCTGGAGTATTTTATAATAGATTAGATTCAGGAATGACCCTAGGAAGTGATGTCACTACTTATTATGCGATTAAAGTAGATATGAGTGAGAGAGATTTAACAAGAGCAGAACTAGATGATTGTAATAATTATAATACTAGATGTTCAACATTTACTGGTCTTCCAGTAGGACCAATATGTAATCCTTCTAATGCTTCAATTGAAGCGGTATTACATCCGACAACTCATGAATTCTACTACTTTGTAGCAGATAAAAATAAAAAGACTTATTTTACTAAGACTTATAATGAACATTTAAGTATGGTTAGTAAGTTAAAAGATGAAGGACTATTTTATGAATATTAATAGGAGCTATTATGGATAAAGATAAAAAAGACTTTGTTATTGGAAGTATTATACTTGGAATATTATTATTTATGTTATGTAGTGTTATTGTTATAGTGTTATATAAAAAAGAGTTAGATAGTAGTTTAAATAATGCTATTAGTGATTATATAGTATCTGATTATGTATATGTAGAAAAAGTAGATTTAAGTAGGTACAATGATATATATACAGGAGACCTACAAATTCCTAAAATAAACTTAAATAATGTAAGTAGTGATGTTAAAGATAAATTTAATACTAATATGAATGATATTATTAGTAATATAGATGAAGTATCTTCTAGTTTAAGAAGTAAAATAGAAGGGGAATATACCCCTAATAGTAGTATTTCAATCAATATGGATTATTCTATATATAATGATATATTATCAGTAAAATATGTAATATATATAAATAGAGACTTTGATTTAGGAATGTATATTGATAATATATATTTAAATTATGATTTAAATAATAATAAAGAATTATCTAATAAAGAATTATTAGATAAAGATAATATTGATATAAATACTATATCTACTAATTTATTTAACTATAATATATTAAATGATAATAATATTATTGATAAAGCAATAGATTCAGTAAGTAATGAAGAAATAACATTAGATTATATTAAAGAAAATAAAGAAGAATATATTAAAAGAATTAGTGATAACTTTGATAATAAAGTAAATATATATTATGGAGTTAATAAAATAGAAATAGGATACTTTCCGGATGAAATAATAAACATATGTTATAAGCAAGAATTATTAAATAATGAATATCTTTATATGGAATTATAGAGTAAGGGAGCATATTATGAAAGATAATCGTGGTTTTACATTAATTGAAGTTATATTAGCAGTTTTAATATTAGCAATTCTTATGATTATTGCTTTTCCTAATGTAACTAGCATTATAAATAAAGGTAAAATAGATAGTTGTGAAAATCTAAGAGAAAGTATATTGTCTGCTAGTAAAATGTATATAAAATATAATAGATATAATTTAGAAGAAGATGTCAAGTGTGAAAACGAATCTGATAAGCCATCATTTAATATTACATTAAAAACATTAGAAGAGGGAAATTATATTAAAGGTCCATTTAAAAATCCTATAACTAATGAAGAATATGATCCTAGTGATATTAAAGTAAAAATTACTCTAAATTGTACAACTAAAGAATTTTCTTATAGTTTAGATGATGATATCTATTGTAATAATCAATAAATTATGCTAAAATAAAGTTATATTGTAAGAATAAGGAGAGAAGAATTTATGGCACTTAATAAAATAAAAAAAATGTTATCAGATGAAGTAGAAGATAATGGTGAAGATATGGCAAATACTGAGAATAATTTTAGTAATGGTGGAAAGATGATTTTATTAGAACCACGTGCATATTCAGAAAGTCAACAAATAGCAGATCATTTAAAAAAGAAAAACACTGTAGTTGTTAATATGAAGAGGGTAACACCTGATCAAGCTAAAAGAATAGTAGATTTTTTAAGTGGTACTGTATATGCTCTTGGAGGAGACCTACAAAAAATAGGCGGAGGTATATTTTTATGTACTCCTAAAAATGTTAATGTAGAAGGTCAAATAACTGATGATGATGATAAAAACAAAAAGAATAAAGATATTGATTTAGAATGGTAATATTTTAAAGGAAGGTTGATGCTATGAAAAGATTTAGCATTGTGCAAAATGGTTATGATATTGATGAAGTAAATAGATTTATTGATATAGTAATTAGGAGACTAGAAAAATTAGATAATGAAAATAAAAGTTATCTAAAAGAAATTGAAATATTAAATAACAAATTAAAAGAAAAGGATACTACCCCTAATGTTGATATTAGTAAAACTTTGCAAGCTTTAGAAGAAGTGTCTAATAAAGTTCGTAGTAATGCTAAAGAAGAGGCAAGGATTATTATCGAAGAAGCAAGAAAGAATGCTAATGCGATTATTAATGAAGCACTAGTGGAGGCTGCTAGAACAGAAAATGAAGCATCCCTTTTAAAAAAGAATATTACTGTCTATAAAAATAGAGTTAAAAATATTTTAAAATCACAATTAGAAATAGCTGAAGAATTAGATAAAGTAGAATTATAATCTACTTTTTATTATTTATAAAATTTGGAAAAATGTGAAAAATACTCTTAAAAAGTATTGGAAAAATGTGAAAAAATGTGTTATATTTGTTGGAATTTTGTTAAAAGCATTTAATATAGATGGCAGATATGATGTTATATGTTCTAGTTTTTTAATGGAATTTAATTATAAAGAAATAGAATCTAATAGTGTTGGCAATAAACAGGATTATGAAATGTATTCCATGGATTTTGAAGAATTTTTATGGGCTAAAGGATATAAAGAAAATCAAATTGAAAATTTATATAACTATATGAAAAGATGTGAAGCATTACCATAATTAATGCAGGATAAACGCATGAGAAATTATGCGTTTATCCTGGATTTTACAAAAAAAACATTGACAAACGAACGTACGTGTTATATAATGCAATCACAGGTGGTGATAAACAACATGAAAATATATCGTGGATATAAATTTAGAATGTATCCTAACAATGAACAAGAAAAATTAATAAATAAAACAATTGGTAGTTGTAGATTCATTTATAACCATTTTTTAGATAAAAAAGTGAGTAATGCATATAATGGAATAAAGTTAATTCCAGAACTTACAAAAGAAAAAACATTTTTAAAAGAAGTAGATAGTTGTGCTCTTAGAAAATGCTTATAAAAGATATTATAAAAATTTAGGGGGATATCCTAAATTTAAGATAAAAGGAATTAATAATAGTTATAAAACAAATAATATAAAAAGCACATATAAAGGTAAAAACTATAATAGTATAAAATTAGATTTAAAAAATAGAATTATAATTTTACCCAAACTGAAAG
>CALVSZ010000048.1 GCA_944359705.1 uncultured Bacilli bacterium
CCGGAATGTGACGCTGCCTTCCTGGTTAAACGCCGAAGCAAACCGGGCTGGACTAAATGTGTCCGCCCTGCTGCAAAGAGCCATTAAACAGGAATTGCATTTAACGGATCGATAACAACCGAGTCCCCTGTACAACAGGGGACTTTTTCTTTTTCGATACATTCGAACGATTTTGATAACAAAAAAGAGGGGAGCTTTCGCTCCCCTTACGGTCTGTTGAAAAATCCAAGTCGTTGCCTTCCAGTTTGGGTTTCTTGATAGTTTGAAAGAGACTCAAAATGAGTCTCTTTCTTATAAAAACCATTATTCATTTAGTTGTCTGATAATTTCTTCCGTATTTCTTTATAATTGGGGCAATATTTTGATACTAATTGCCAAAAATTACTACTATGATTAGGATATATAAAATGCGAAAGTTCATGAACGATGACATAATCTAGACATACTATATCATACTTTAATAAATCTAAATTTAAAGTAATATTTTTATTTTTTAAATTACAGACTCCCCATCTACTAGTCATCTTTCTTATTTTTAAATTAGGAACTGGTATTTTTTCTTCAAATATGTTGTACCAATAATCTAAATGTTTTTGATAAGTTTCAATTACATAGGAATTAATATATTTATTTAACATTTTAATATCTCTAGCACATATAACATTATCAGAAATTTCTACTTTATCAATCAAGCTACCATATATAATGGTATAAATTTTTCCAAATATTTTAAAACTATTATCATTTTTTTTATTATTTCTTTCAATCATTTTAATAATAGCATCTCTATTATCATTAATTAATTTGTTAATACTGCTATTGGATACTAAGAAATTGGTCGTTATATATATTTCATTATTCTTTACTCTAATATATGTATTTTTATTATTTTTTCTTACTATATTAATATTATATAAATCATCGTTATATTCAAAACACATTTTATCTAAAAACATTATAATTATATAATTTAAATACTTTTTTTACTATATTAGGAATAAAGCCAGTTATATTATTAAATTCACCAACTTCATTATTATAAAATTCTTTACTATAATCAATTTTAGCATTAATTTTATCATAGTCATCTTTTAGCATATTATATTCAATATCTTCTTTTAGCTTTGCATTATCATCACCAATAGTATATAAAGCATAAAATGCATCATCTATTTTTGAATATTCATTTATCCTATCATTAACATTATTTAACTTATTATAATTATCAATAATGATTTCCATATCTTTATAAACCATTTCTTCTTCTTTAATATATCCTTGTAAAAAGCCAATACTTTTAGATAAGATTTGAATTTTTTCATTTATTAAAGATTCAACATCATCCCATTTAACCTTTATTTTATTTTCATAAAGTTTTAACTTGCTATATACACCAATTGTATAAAAAGTTATGCATGCAATTACTGCAAAAATTGCAATAATTATAGCTACATCTGTTTCCATATTTCACCATCCATTTTCTTTATTAATTTTAGCATAACAATATAAAAATATCAATAAATAGTATAACTATTTTATTTTTATACATACTATTACTGGTGATAAAATGAATATTGATATAAGAAAATATATAGTAAACAATTTTAAAGAAGATACAATTGAAGATATTAGAAATTCAATAGATACTTCAATTTCTTCCAAAGAAGAAGATCCTTTATTAGGTTTAGGTGTATTATTTGAACTTGCTTGGAATAACAGTAGTGAAGATATTAAATATGAAATTTTAAATAATATTAAAAAAGGGATGACAAATTAAAAACAGATACATAACTATCTGTTTTTTATATTTGGCTTAGTTTGTCTTTAATTATTTTACTAACTTCACCCATATCAGTTCTACCTTTTACTTTTGGAGAAATTTCTTTAATAATTAATCCCATATCTTTTGAAGAAGTTGGATTTAATTTCAAAAAGGCTTCGTCTATTATTTTATTTACTTCTTCACTAGATAATTGTTCTGGCATATATTCATTTAAAATTTCTACTTCTTTTTGCGTATTTTCTACCAAATCATTACGTCCTGCTTTAGTAAATTCATTAATAGAATCTTTACGAAGTTTAATTTGCTTAGAAATAACATCGATTACTTCTTCATCAGTTAGATCTCTTTTTTTATTTATCTTTTCTAATTGAATAGCACCTTTTACCATTCTAATAACACTTAATTTAAAACTATCTTTCTTTTTCATAGATTCTTTTAAATCATTCATTATTCTATCATTTAAATTCATATTCATCCCTCTTAGTAATTTTTATTATTTCTTCTAGAATTAATTGTATTAATTTTCTTTTCTTCTTTTCTTCTAACTCCAGGTTTTTTAAAACCTTCAGCACGTTCTTTTGCTTTAGAAAGGATTCCGTTTCTAGCTACTTTAACTCTAAGACGTTTAAGATCTGCTTCAACATTGTTGCCTTTAACTTTTACTCCTACTGACATTTAAATCCCTCCCTTCCGCTTTCTATTAGATTATATCATTAATTATTATATAAAACAAGAAAAAAAGACATATTTTTTATGCCTATTTTCTTTCTCCAAGAGGTACTTGTTGAGTTATACAGTGAATATTTCCTCCGCCAAGTAAAATTTCTCTTGCGTAAATTGGTTCAATAACACGATCTGGATAAAGTTCTTGAAGCAAATCAATTGCTTTTTGATCATTTGGATCTCCAAATACAGGAACTGCTACAAAACCATTACCTGTATAATAATTTACATAAGAAGCAGCAAGTCTATCGCCTTCTTGTCTAGGTAAAGTACCTTCAACAGCGTCAACTCCTTCACTTTCTTCTTTAGTAATTAAAATAGGTTTTGGTACATATAATTTATGTATTTTTAATTTTCTTCCTTTAGCATCAGTTTCACTCTCCAAGTATTCAAGAGCTTTTTTACTAATTGCATATTGTGGATCAGATTCATCATCAGTCCATGCAAGTACTACTTCTCCAGGTCTTACGAAATTACAAATATTATCAATATGACCATTAGTCTCATCATTATAAATTCCTTCTGGAACCCATAATACTTTTGTGCACCCTAGATAATCACATAAAGTTTTTTCAATTTCTTCTTTAGTCATGTTAGGAACATTTCTACCTGATTCTGGTCTTAGTAAAGTCTCTGCACAAGTCATTACTGTGCCTTCACCATCAACGTGAATTGATCCACCTTCTAAAATAAAATCATCTAATCTATAGCTATCGCATCCTTCTAATTCGCTCATTTTTCTTGCAATAGCATCATCTTTATCCCATGGGAAATACAAACCATCAACAAGTCCACCCCATGCATTAAAGTACCAATCAACTGCTCTTAGACCACCTTTATCATTTACAAGGAAAGTAGCTCCACAGTCTCTCATCCATGAGTCATTATTACTCATTTCCACTACTCTTACTTTAGGATCTAGCATGTGCCTTGCATTAGCATATTGTTCACTAGATACACACATAGTAATTGGTTCATATTTTGCAATTGTATTTGCAACTTCTACAAATACTTTTTGAGCAGGTTTTCCACCTAATCTCCAATTATCTGGTCTTTCTGGCCAAATCATGTAAGTACCACGATGTGGTTCAAATTCACCAGGCATTCTATATCCATCATCAATTGGTTTAGTATTTAATCTTTTCAAATTATACCTCTTTTCTCTAATTATTTTTCTTTTATTTTTTCATTTTTTACTCTAGAAGTAAGTATTTCTTGAATAATAAACGATACAATAACACCTACAATTAACGGAATATTAGCATCAATATATTCTTTAGTGAAATCACCAAATATTGTAAAGACTATACTTAAAACTAATAATACAAATGGTACATAAGCCATAAGTGCAGTCATAACTGGTCCACCAGGGACTTTATATACTCTCTTAGTTTTGCTATCAGTCTTTCTTAGTTTAATAAACGCTAAGAATAACGGAATATAACTCATAAGTAAAGTTACTAAACTAAGTGAGAAGAATGTCCAAAATAAGTTACTAGCAGTTTCTGAAACTTCTCCTAAAATTAATCCAATAACTACAATAACTGTGGCAACTACACCATTCATAATTGAAGCCATATAAGGAACTCCCTCTTTATTTGTTTTTGAAAATACTTTTGGAAGTCCGCCATCATCTGCTGAATATTTAGCAACTGAATTAACACCAAATGACCATGATACAATATTTGCAACCATTGTATATATAAACATAAGTCCTACGGCAATAACAACAGCTCTAATTATATCAGCACCTACTCCTAAATTACCAAGTAAAATATTAAAACTATCAGTAATTCCAGCAGCTTCTGCTTGTTCAAGGCTCATAGCTATATTTACTCCTGTTGCAGGCAAAATATAAAAAATTGCCATTAACAATCCACCATAAATTAAAGCTTTAGGTATTTCTTTCTTAGGGTTTTCCATATCATCAGCAAATGTTGCAACTACTTCAAATCCTAAGAAATTAAAGATAATAACTGATAAGAAAGATAAACTTAATAAATCCATAGTGGGAAGTAAATCCATTGCACTTTCAATTGGATTGGCACTTTCTCCTGTCTTAATAAAGCAATATATACCTAATAGTCCCAAAGAAACCATAAATAATATTTTAAAGAAAGTTCCTATATTTACTATCCATTTACTTTCTCCTATTCTTTGTGTTCCAAGAAAACTAACTAACCAAGTATAACCAAGTTGTAATATTAAAAGTACCCATATATTTAATTCTAAATCAAATATACCAGCAATTACATCAGTTACTGCAACAGCAAGTGATGCAATCCAAAGTGGGAAGTTAATCCAGTAATTCCAAGCAACACGTGAAGCCCATTTAGCACCAAATGCTCTTTTTACCCAATCATACATTCCACCTTCACTTTGATAAGTAGTTCCTAATTCTGCAGAAATCATACCATAAGGTACACAGAAAGCAATAATTAAGAATAACCACCAAAAATATTGTGAATTACCAATTGCAGCAGTTGGAGTTACTGATTCTGCTACTAAAGTTATACAAACTGTTGCAAGAATGGCATCAAACAATCTAAATTTCTTCTTTTTCATATTTAAACTCCTATTATTCTCCTAAATTTTTCTTACATATTTCAATAGTTTCATCCATCTTGTCCATGAAGTATACAAGTAATGCTCTCATAGCTGTAAGTCTGTTTTCTGCTTCATCAATTACAATTGAATATTCTGAATCAATTACTTCATCAGTTACTTCTTCACCTCTTTTAGCAGGTAAACAGTGCATAAATTTTACATTTGGAGAGGCTTTTTTTATCATATCCATATCAACTTGATATTTAGGATAGAATATTTTCATTCTCTCTTCCTCAGAAAGTTCAGCTTCGTATAATCCATACCAAACATCAGTATAGATAAAATCAGCATCTTTTAGTGCTTCTTCTTCATCATCAGTGATAAGCATTGTACCACCAGATTCAGCACAATTTTTTCTACCTATTTCTTGGAAATGTTCATTTAATTGGAATTTTTTAGGCCCAAAGTGAACGAAATTACCTCCAAGTTTAGTAGTTATCATCATAAGTGAAGCACACACTTGTGTAGCATCTCCTACGAATACAATTTTTAAGTCTTCAAATTTTTTGCCTTTTGGCATATGCTCAAAAATTGTTGTAATATCACCCATTTCTTGTGTTGGATGATTGTAATCGCTCATACCATTAATTACTGGTACTGAAGCATATTTAGCCAAATCTTCAACACTAGAATGCTTGATTACACGAGCCATTAAGATATCGGTTAGTCTTGCTAAAACCATAGCTGTATCTTTCAAGTTTTCATGTGCTCCTAGTTGTATTTGACCTGGAGCTAAATATTGTGCATGTCCCCCTAATTGGGTCATTGCGGTTTCAAATGAAACACGAGTTCTTGTTGAAGGTTGCTCAAAAATCATACCTAAAGTTTTATGATACAAAACATTTAAAGGATATCCAGCTTTAATATTTTTCTTAATAATAAGTCCAAGTTTTACAATGTCTAATATCTCATCTTTAGTAAAGTTTTGAGAATCAACAAAATCTTTTACTCTTGCCATTTTCCATTCCTCCTATCCTATTCAATTATAACACTAAACTTTTTTTTGCGTCAATAAAAACGATATAAATTTTACACTATGTCGTTATTTTATCTCAGCCCATACTTTATCATATAACTCTATCTTTTCATCAATATTTTTAACAAAGCTTCCTGTATTAAATTTTATATCAGATATATTTGATGCATCATTATTTAGATAATCTATAGATAAATAATTTTGTGTTTCAAAATTAACATTTTTATATGGATAGTCTTCTATTATTTTTTGCATTACTTTCCCATCCAAAATATAATCTATAAACAAATAAGCATTGTCAATGTTTTTAGCACCTTTTGGTATAGCAAAATTATCAATACTAACTGAAAATCCTTCAGTTGGATACACCACTTTTAAATTAGGGTTTTGTTTCATAGCCAAAGCTGCTTCAGCATTCCATATAACTCCAATTGAGGTTTCTTTAGATATCATAAAAGTTTTAGGGCTATCGCTATCAAAAGCTTTAATATTATCTTTTAACTCAAGAAGCCAATTTTTTGCTTCTTCTAAATGATTAACATCCGTATCATTCATATCATAACCCAGTGCCATAAGGGCCATCCCTATAACTATTCGTTGATCGTCTATTAAAACAATTTCTCCTTTATACTTATCGTCTAACAAGTCATTATATGATGTTATAGTTTCATCAATTTTTGAAGTATCATATATAAGAACTACAGATGCTGCTAAAAATGGAAGTGAATATTCATTATAATAATCATAGTTATAATTTAAATAATTATAGTTAATATTTTCTAAATTAGTAAGCCTGCTTTTATCTAATTTTTGAATTAAATTTCTTTTTATCATTAATTCCACCATATAATCACTAGGAAATATTAAATCATATGTCCCCTCTTTAGCAGAACTTAATTTAGCTAGACATTCTTCATTAGATGAATAAGTACTATAATTTACTTTTATTCCATATTTTTCTTCAAAATCTCTTATAACTTCATCAGGTATATAAGAAGACCAGTTTAAAATATTAACAACATTTTCTTTACTAGTAGTACATCCAGATAATATCAATAATAGAAAGATAAATATAATTATTTTTTTCATTACATCGCCTCTTTCTTTATTTTTCTAATTTGTATTAAAGATGAAATCATTAACACAATCATAATTACTACAATCATTAAAGTTGTAAGAGCATTTACATCAGGAGTAATACCTGTTTTAATCATAGAATAAATTTGCAATGGAAGAGTATTACTACCTGGTCCTGCAGTAAAATAACTAATAATTACATCATCTAATGATAAAGTAAAAGCTAGTGTGGCTCCTGATATAATACCTGGCATAATTTCAGGAATAATTACATAGAAAAATGTTTTTAATTCATTAGCTCCTAAATCATGAGCCGCCTCTTCAATTTGAAAATTAGTAGAATTTAAAACAGTTCTAACACTAATAATTACAAATGGAATTGAAAAAGCTATATGAGATATAATTAATGTACCCATTCCTAAATCAAGTTTAAGTAATGTATAAACTGATAATAGAGATATTCCAAGCACAATTTCTGGTATTACTACGGGAATATATAATAATTTATTTATTAATTCTTTACCCCAAAAATTAAATTTATATAAACCAATTGCAGCTAGTGATCCAATTATTGTAGATACACCAGTACTAACAACACTTACGATTATTGTATTAAGTAATGCTTCTAGTAAAGCACTATTACTAAATAACTTCGTATACCAGTCTAAAGTAAATCCTTCAAAAACAATATTAAGAGATGATGTGTTAAAAGAAAATATTATTAAAGTAATTATAGGAAGATACAAGAATAAAAATACAATTAAAATAAAGATGTTTTTTAAATGTTTATGTCTTTGCATTAAAATCCCCCCAAATCATCCATATTACCACCGGATTTTTTATAAAATTTAACCAAAATAAATGTAATTACAATTAAAAATATAGATATTGCTGCTCCAAAAGGCCAATTTCTTGAAACCAAAAACTGATTTTTTATCAAATTTCCTATTAACATTATTTTGCCTCCTCCTAGTAAATCGGCTATAAAAAACATCCCAATTGCCGGAATAAACACCATAAGTGAACCATTAAATATGCCAGGTAATGTTTGAGGAAGTATTACTTTCATAAATTTTTGATAAGAGTTTGCCCCTAAATCTTCGGCAGCTTCTAATACCTTTTTATCAATTTTCGACACTGAACTATAAACAGGTAAAATCATAAAAGGAAGTAATGTATAAACAAGGCCTATAAAAACACCTAAATTATTATACATAAAACTAATTGGGTTATCTATTAAATTAAGAGATCTAAGAACACTATTAAATACTCCTTCTTTTCTTAATAAAACAATCCAACCATATGTTCTGATTAGAGAATTAGTAAGAAAAGGTATCATGACTAATGTTATCAATATTTTTTGAGTATTAGCTTTTTTTTCACTAATAAATATACTAAACGGATAAGCAATTAAAATACATATAAATGTAGTAATTATTGCAATACAAGCCGATTTATATAAAACTCTTAAATAAACTATATCAAATATTTTTAGATAATTATTTAAAGTTAATGAATATATTATTCCGCCATAATTATCACTAGTTTGAAAGCTTAAAAACAATATATATATAATTGGAAAAAGAATTAAAACTATAGCATAAATAATAACTGGTGATAAATATATATATTTACTTTTACTATTTTTGTTCATCATTATCCTCCAATATAACAATATCATCACTATTAAATTTTAATTTTACTTCTTCGTTTTTAGTATACTCATCATCATTATAAATAATAAATTCAATTTCTTTCTTAGCAACTTTACCTAATACTTTAGTAAATGCTCCATTATATATATGTTCTTTTGTTTTAACATAAAAGCAATTAGTTACATCTCTTTCTTTAGCAAGTTTAAATTGTTCTGGTCTGATAATTACTACTAAATTTTCACCTACATCATAATTATTATTTTTAATTTTTATTTCTAAATCAATTTCTAACTTAATAATTGCTTCATCTTTTTCACATGATACAACCACAGCTTTAAATTGATTAGATTCGCCAATAAAATCAGCCACAAATTTAGTTTTAGGATAATTATATAAATTTTTAGGAGTATCTATCTGTTCAATAACACCATTATTAATAATTGCTACTCTATCACTCATTGATAAAGCTTCATCTTGATCATGTGTTACATATATAAAAGTTATTCCTAATTTTTTTTGAATACGTTGTAAATCAATTTCCATTTGCTTTCGCAATTTCATATCTAATGAAGACAAAGGTTCATCTAGTAATAATACTTTAGGCATATTTACAAGTCCCCTTGCTAAGGCTACTCTTTGCTGTTGACCGCCAGATAATTGAGAAGGTTTTCTATCCTCGAATCCCTCCATTTGAATTAATTCAATGATTTCTTTAACTCTTTTTCGTGATTCTTCTTTAGGAACCTTTTTCATTTTTAACCCAAACTCTATATTTTTTTCTACTGTCATATGGGAGAAAAGAGCAAAGTTTTGGAATATGGTATTAACAGCTCTTTTTCTTGGAATAACATCAGTAACATCTTCGCCATCAATATATATTTTACCTGAGCTTACTTTTTCTAAGCCAGATATTGTTCTTAAGAGTGTTGTTTTTCCACACCCGGATGGACCTAATAAAGTTAAAAATTCACCTTCCATAATATCTAGATTAATTCCTTTAATAATCTTTTTTTCATCATAATCCTTAAATACATTTTTTAAACTTACCATTACCTTTTTCATAACACACCTCTTATTATTATGTCTACATTATACCATGAATTAAAATAAAAATAAATTAGAAAAGCATTTTTATAAAGAAAAAAAGATATATTTCTATACCTTATTTTACATATATTTATTCATTTGTTTCATCATTTGATTAACTTGTTTTTGTGATGGAGTCCTTCCCATTCCGCTCATCATAGCCTTAATCATTTGCTCATTAATCGGAGGATTTTCTTTTAAATATTTTTTAGTAATTTTTCTTGATACTAAAAATCCAACTATTGCTCCAATTACAAGCCCTATAATCAAATAAAGTAAATCTCTTAATACAAACCATTCCATAATATACCTCCAAGATTATTTTACTAAAATTTTATCATTTTGGCAATCACTTCCGATAACTTTTTCAAGCCAAAAATAATCTTTATTATAAAAATCACACACAAATAAATTATCACTATACTCATTTAGAATTTTAATAAACAAAGAATTATTTTTGTTTGTTTTTATTTTTATATTAGAATTATTAATAACTAATTTACTATATTCGTATTTATTATTAATAATATGAATATTACTACGTTTATAATATTCTTCATCTTCATATAATCTATTAT
>CALVSZ010000049.1 GCA_944359705.1 uncultured Bacilli bacterium
ATCTATTATCTCTTTTTAGTTATATTAAATCTATTTGCAATATCAATTGCCTTTTGAATATGGTCTTCAATATCTTTTTGAGCTTGCTCCCTAGCAAGTTCCGTATTTTTAGGAGCTACAAAAGTTCCTTTTCCTTGAATAGACACAATATATCCTTCACTTTCTAATTCATCATAAGCTTTTTTTATTGTCATAACACTTATTTTAATGTCTGATGCTAAAGAACGAATTGAAGGCAATGCTTCATCTTCTGCTAGTTCACCATTTATAATTTGATTAATGATAGCATTCTTTATTTGCTCATAAATAGGGACAGAACTACTATTACTAATAATTATTTTCATATCTCCTCCTTAACTGTTATACACAGTATATAACAGTATATAACAATTGTCAATATAATATGAAAAAAATTGCAATATTTAATAATAAAAATTAAATATTACAATTAAAACTTTTTTTAATCCACTATCTTTGGTCACTAATTGTAGCACTACTATTACTTGCTTCTAATGCAGATAATGGATCATATAGTGAACCTGTTGTTGTTCCTGCAAGTAATGCAATATCTACAGCATTTTCTGGTATTCCCCAAGAATTTCCCGAAAATAAAAATATTGCTCGGTCAACTACATAACCACGGGTGTTATATGTAACATTATCCATAATAGTTCCTGTTGAATTAGGGTTTAAATATGCAGGTTGCCTTAATGAGTAAAAAATATTATTCCTAACTAATAAATTTGTAATACCATTTTGTGTAACAAATCCCCTATTTACTACCCATGTTGAAGAATCACCTGACTGATTCGGACCATAAATTTGACAATTTAATATTTGATTATTATTTCCCCCTACTTGTATAAATTCAACGGGATATGGTTGATCACTTGTCATTGTAAGTCCATCAATTTTAACATTATCAGCGTTTAATAAAAATGGAACGATTGAAGATTGTAGTAAAATTTTTGATCCAGCTCTTCCCTTTAATATTAATCCAGGTATATTTAAAACATTTTGTTCTGTAACAGGATATGTTCCACTAAGTACATTTATAATACTGTTAGGTTCAGCAACAGCTAGTGCTTGGGAAATAGTTTGAAATGGTGATAACTGACTTCCATTTCCGCCGGGTGCAGCAGTAGACTGAACATATAAATCATAGGGATTTGGATCAACACTTCCGGTTGAGCCCGTCGGACCTGTTGGTCCAGTTGGTCCAGTTATTCCAGTAGCTCCCGTTGGTCCGGTTGGACCAGTGGGACCAGATGGGCCTGTTGGTCCTGTAACTCCATTTACATTTCTATTATTACAACAACCAATAAAATTTAAAAATTTCCTATCATTTTTAATTTTATTTAAAGCATTTTGATAATTATCGCTCATTATATCATTCCTCACAATATAATCTATGCAGTAATTACGAAAATTAAGCTTTTGAAGTTATTTTTTTATTTAATCTTTTTATTACATTTTTAATATTAATTTACTTTCCCCAATTATCAAAATTAGGATTTAAATCTAATCTTATAGCTCTACTCCTTTTTCTTTTTGAATTAACTTTAATATCTCTAATATTATCAAGTGCAATCTCAAAATACTTTAAAGCTGTTATATCATCTATATCAGGATATTTTTCTTTGATTTTTTTATACATTGCCATTGCTAATTGTAAATTACATGAAACATTAGATATATATCCTTTTCTATAATAATTAAATCTCATAAAATTCTTCATTAATATTTCCTCGTCAGATAAAGCACATAAATTATTTTCATGTCTTACTCTTTCATCTAATCCACATTTTATACAACCGCAATATTCATGTCCACGGCCATCATCAGATACTTGAATCCATATATGATTACATTCAGCGTATTCTTTCTTCTTTACCTTTTCACGAAGTAAATTTAATTGAAGTTGTAAATTTCTTTTATTCTCTCTTAACTTAAGATATTCTTTTATAACATCATTTTCTTCTAATTCTTTTATTCTTTTTTCCCCTTCACTATATTCTTCTAATGTTTTTTTATATTCTGTTTTATAATCTATCATTATGTATCCCTCCGTTATAATATTTGTTTTTTTTTATGGTATTACAATCTTTAATTAAAGATTCTCTATAATCTATCATTCATATTCACTTATAAATTCATAATACAAAAATATATTAGAAATATCCATATTCTTATCAATGGATAATAAATTAACGCGTTTATATATTTTCATAATTACGAGTATTTGATAAAATTCTTATAATAATTGTAAAATAAAATTCTATTTTAGACACTCCGATAGTTTTAAACGCTTGACAATTACTAAAAATTAAAATATAAGTTCCATAACTTAATATTTTAAAAAATTATATTAATATTTTCGTACTTATCTACCTTATCACTAATTGAATTACATCTTCTAACTCTTTCTATCATGCTTATTTAGTTCTATTCTAATTTCTTTTACAAGCATATTAATCACTAATCTTTTGTTTCCATATCATTTTATTATCTATAAATTCGTAAGTTAATTTATTATTATCATATAAATATGACAAATATGACTTTATCGTACTACTTATAAGAACATATTGATTAATATTCATAGTAAGCAAGTATTTTTCAAATATATATTTTAATATTTCTTCAAAAGTTCGATTTTCTACACAATATTTATAAATTACATCTAGTATTTCTTCTATTTTCTTTTTATTTAATTCAATTAAACTGTCGATATTATTAGTTGCTTTACAATGTGATGGTATAAATAATTTACCCTTTAAATTCTTTAAATAAGAAAGAGTATTTAAATATTCGCCTACATCATAAATATAAAACAAATGATATTTATTAATTGTATCTTCACTAAATAAAGAATCTCCTAAGAAAAAAATATTATCACTTGTCTTTATGCCAATCATATCAAAAAAATGTCCTTTTAATGGTATAAATTCTAATCCATCAACTAATAGTTCATTAATATTTTTAGGTTTCGATTCTTTAGCCAATAAAAATTTATTTCTTAAATCTTTAAAAGGAAAACCACCATATAACATAGTTGACTCTAAAATTGGATATTTTACAAAAGATTCTTCTATATCGCTAGCGTATATTTCACATCCAGTTCTGTCTTGAATAACTTTATTTCCACCGATATGATCAGCATTAGAATGTGTATTAATAATTCCTTTTATATTCCAACCTTGTTCATTTATTATTTTTAAAATCTTCTTACCGGCTTCTTTATCATTACCACTATCAATTAAATAAATGTTATTATCATCTAGTTTATATATTCCAATATTAGTAGGATTCTTAATATAATACGTTTTTTCCCCAGCTTTAATAAGTTCCATAAACACCTCCATATAAAAAGTTTACATAAAATTTAAAAATAAGTCAATAAAAAAACAAGACCTACACAGATCCTGTTTTCATAAATTCATAATACGCGTCATAACCTTTTTCAAATAACACCGCTTCTGCAGCTCTTCTTTTAACCAATCCTTGTAGTGTATTAGTACCATCAGTTACCCAATATTTAGTACAATAATCATATAAAGAAGTTCCTGAATTTTGTGCTTCCACACACTTATCTAAAAAATATTCTGGATTTTTTCCGGTGTTATATAATAGCGAAGTCAAAGAATCAACTTGAGCATCGTTTAAATTTAAACTACTATATTTATCAGTTTCCAAACAATTAGTAATACTAGTTCTAACTTCCGATACATATTGACCATAGGCTGCATCAACTTTTTCTTTAGAAATTACACCATTATGAACTTCTGATTCTAATCCATAATGACTTAAATGAAGCCCTGGGCCTGCAGTTAGAGATCCATCAGAATCAGTATATACTTTATAATTACCGTTACCATCAGTTGGTGCACCTTCAAAATTTAAAATTAATTCATCTAATTTAGAACTATCATATTCTGAAGTTTCAGTAAAGTTATATGGATAATTAGCTTCTGTCCATTTACTAGGGCTCATATCAGAAATACCATTATCAGCTAATGCTTCTGTTGCCATGCAGTAAGCTAACGTACCATTTGCCAATTTTTTTATAGCTGGTATAATTTTAGAATTATACTCGTTTAAACAATTATTAATATTACTGTTAACTGACTCAATCTCAGAACCACTTGTCCAAACTTCAGCTAAAGTATTTTTAATATATGATAAACTATTTATTATAGATTCAAAACTACTTGCTATACTTGTTAAGGTATTAGATTCAGCCTTTGCATCAGCAGTATTTACAATTCTTATTTGCATGTTTCGCTCCTGTAATTTTAATAAGGAACATTAACACTATTACCTGGGCCACTCATTCCTGGGGTAGTAGTAGATTTAATATTTCCTAAAATTGAATCCATACTTTGTAAATCTTTAGTAGCGGTTTCAGCTGAAGTTGTATGCAAACCTTTTTGACTATTGATAAATTGCGTTATTTGACTAAAAGTTTGATTAACATTGCGAGCATTTTTAGATATTGCTTCTTGCAATAAATATAATGTTTCACTAATGCCATCAGTTTCTATTAATCCCTTCAAATTATTTAAAGAAGAAATTGAAGTATTAGTAGATGATTCTAGTTCTTCCCTTCTTTCATCTATTCTTTGCACTATACGCGTCAACTCACCGGATAATAATTTAAATTGATCAGTATTCATTTTATTTCACCTCTTTCTAATTAGTTTTTGTAGCAAATGTATTGTTTATAAATTCTAATGCTTCTTGTAGTAATTTTGTTGCATCCCTTGCTAAAGTTTCATAGCCACCCATTTGTTTGTCCATAAAATTGATTAAATCAACTAAATTTTCGTCAATTCCAGAATTAATCGTATTCATAGCTTGTCTAACACCAGCTATTTCAGAATTAACGCTTAATGTACCAATAGCTCCCATAGAGCTAAGTCCTTCTAATGTTTTAGACAATTTAGAAAATTGAGTTTCTAAATCAGCATGATTTGAACGTAAAGATGAATTTAAACTTACTAATTCCTCTGTATTAAATTTTAATGATACACTTCCACCTGTACTTCCTGCCATATTATATTCTACCTCCTTAATTATACCATTTGATTCATTGTTTTATTTTGAGTTTGTTTTGTTTCTCTTACGTATCTTTCTACAGTATTGTATAAAACGTTTATTGCTTCATTTAAATATTTAATATTCTCAACCTGTGTTCCCATATTTTCTAAAAAATATGCCCTATCTTTACCTGTAGAATCCCATTCAGAATTAATTTTGTCAAGATTTCCTTTCAAACTTCTCCTAATATCAGCTAATAATTGTTCTATTTCTCTTAATTCAGAACAATATTGCTCTGCTGCGCTAAAGACTATCGCCAATTTTTGATCTGTCATTGATATATCCCTCCTATCTTTACACTATTAAGTTTAACATAAATTTTTTTATTTATCAATAAAAATTTTAATACTCAATAAAAAAAAGCAAACTTTTTTCTCAATTATTTTCTACATAGTAAAAAGGACATTCAAAAGCATATTACTAAAACTAAAGTATTTAAAAGAATGTAAATGGTAAAACAATTAATCTTTTTTGAAGAAAAATTTATTTACTAATATTGAATATAACAACATTAGTATCAATCTTTAAAATTTATATAAATAAAAAAAATAAATAACAATAAAAAATTAAAACAAAGAGTTTACGTACTCAATATAGTTAATTTTTTACTGTTAATTTTTTTGTGCACTATTTATTACAACATTCTTTTACTGGTCCATAAGATAATCTGTGATATTTAGTAATTCCATACTTTTTTAATGCCTCTAAGTGATTTTTAGTAGGATACCCCTTATTGTGCTTTAAATCATACATTGGATATTTTTCATCTAATTCATACATCATTCTATCCCTTGTAACTTTAGCTATTACTGAAGCGGCTGCTATTGTAATACTCTTAGCATCTCCCTTAATAATAGAAGTAGTAGGAATATCTAGTTCAAGTGGCATAGCATCTACTAAAATATGTTCTGGTTTTATTTTCATATTATCTACTGCTTGAGCCATTGCTTTTTTAGTTGCTTGATATATATTTAACTCATCTATTTCTTTTTCATCTACAATTCCTATACCTATACTAACGGCATCTTTCATTAAAATATTATAAAACTTATCTCTTTTTTTCTCACTTAATTTCTTAGAATCAGTAAGTCCTTCTAACTTGTAATTTTTAGGTAATATTACACACGCAGCAACAACAGGGCCAATTAATGGCCCTCTTCCTACTTCATCGATTCCCCCAATTAAATTTATTCCTTTTTTATATAATTCATTTTCATATTCATATAAATTCATAACTAACACACTTTCTATATACCAATTACATAAGGATTATTATAAGATCCATCTCCTGATACTACATAAACATTTGATTTTAAATATACTGTAGGTCTAATATTAAAAGGATACTCAGAAGGGCTAGTAGTAATAAATCCCCATCTTAAGTTATAAGGACTTGTATACATTGATAATGTCCATTCAAAATTGTATTTAGTTAACCATGAATTACTTGCGCAAGTATTTTCAGCATAATCTGTTATGCTTGTATTCCTAGAACAATTATTTGATAATACAGAATATCCATAATCTGATATATACATAATCCCCACATTGTTATCTACACTAGTTGAATTAGATGTATCATAATTATTAATTAATCTTTCAGCATTGTAAAATAACGATGGCGTACCATAATAATTTTTATTAACACCAATTTTCCAATTTACTTTTTGAATAAGATTTCTAGAAATATTATTTAATCCTATTTTACTAAAATCACATCGAGCATTTATTCTTCCCATAAATTTACAAGAGCTTTCCCCTGATGCATTTTTAGCATTATAATAGTAATCATTTAATAAATTATATAATGTAGATTCCGTCCATTTTTCTCCATATTTACCATCCCATGCATAACTACCTATCGAATCATTTCTAATTATTTTGGTTAAATTACCGCTTTTACCATGAGTATTTGAATCAAATACGCCAATTATTCGCCATAATTCATTATTAAATAAAACATAATTGTTAGGATTCTTACCTTCATATCTGTATCCGGTATCATAAGAAGTAGTAGAATTAGTTTTCTTTAGATGGAAATACATTGTTGTAGGATATAAATAAGGATCAGTTTTTTGAACAAATCTTATAGTATCACTAGTAGTAAGATAACCTAAGTTATAGCAACCAGAAACCACTGAAGACGATGATGCATTAATTTGAAAAATTTCTCTTGTATCATTTTTATATAATGAAAACAAGTTATTATTAGGGCCACTTGCTATAGAATAGCACATTTGATAATAAGAATTTGAAGGAATAGTAAACTTAACAGTGTAATATGAATCATTTCTCATAGCAGAAGCTATTGATTCCCATTTATTATTGGCAAATTTAAAAGTATTAGAAGCATTTGTACCACTATTAGAGTTTAATGCCGTTCCGTTAAAAATAGATAAATTCTTATACTCAGATTGAGTTAGCATAGTTCCCGCATCATAATTAGGAACTTGTGAATTTTCTTCATCGACTACTCTACCATCTCCTTGAGTAGTTCCTGATAAATTAATTATTTTAGAATTTAATTTTTGTCTTGAGTTAATACTATTAAAGTCAATATTACAATCTGCAGTAGTACTAGTAATATTAGATACTTCTAATTGCCAACTACTATAATTCCATGAACCAGAAGCGCCATTGCAATCAACAACTACATCATACTGTCCCATACTAGGGAAAGTATTTTGTTTTGTTCCATTTACCCCAACACTAAGATTAACTCCTTCATAAGTCATATTGTGTATTTTATTACTACATAAGTTATAAACAATTATAATTCCTAAAAATATAACACTTAATATTACAATTCTTTTTTTCATACTATCACCATTAAATATTTAGAATATAAGGATCTGTTTGTGTTCCTTTTCCTGATACTATATAAACACTATCTTTTAAATAAACTACTGGTCTTGTTTGATAACCGCAAACCATACCACCACATCCTGAATTATTAAATCCATATATATAATAAACACCTGTATAATTACTAGCATAATGTGTCATTGTCCACTCGTTTTCATATTTTAAAAGCCAAGATGACCCAGAACAAAAGTTATAAGTACTATATAATTCCATACTTATTCCTCTTACACAATCACTTTCTAATACTGAATATCCATAATCTGACGGATACATTAATCCCACATATCCAGTAGTACTAGTAGGATTGCCGGAATATACATTATTACTTCTCTCTAAGTTGTAATACTCATAAACGCTAACATTATTACTCTTGTGTCCTCCTAATTTCCAAGTCACACTTTCAATCATACTTCTTGATTTAGAATTAAGTCCAATATTACCAAAATCACAGTTTGCAGAAACAGTAGCATCACTACCTTTATATAAATAACAATTACCTGATGAATTACCATTACTAGCATTATAATAATAGTTATTTAATATATTTTTCATTACAGAACTATTCCAATTATTACTATTACTAGTACTCCATAAATAACTACCTATCCCATCATTTCTAATAATTTTAGTTAAATTACCACTCTTACCATGAGTAGATGAATCAAATACTCCAATTACTCTCCATAATTCATTATTAAATAATACATAGTTATTAGGATTTACCCCTTCATATCTAGTACCAGCATAACTAAAATTAGCATTTGCTTTTTGAAAATAAAATTCAACTAATTCATCATTATCAGTAGGAAATACTCCAACATCATATTTAACTTTTATTTTATCAGAAGTATTAATATTACCAACATATAAGCATTGCAAAGTTCCTTCTGGGACTTCTCTTAAATTGAATAATTCTTTATCATTTTTATAAAATGTTGCATAATTTGAATTACTAAATAAAGAACCAGACGTAATTTTATAACATATCTGATAATTTCCACTAGATGAAACATTAAAACTTAAATTACTAACTGAATTCATATCAAAATTTGTACTTTTCCATAAGCTTCTACCACTATCCCAACTAAATGGATAAGTAGCGTCGTTTACTAAATTTTTATATGATGACTTGGATATTGGACTACCTCCACTAAATGTAGCAACAGTTTCTTTAACTATTTTACCGTCTCCTTGAGTACTACCTACATTGTTAATTATAAAATCAGTTAATTTAACTTTATTATTACCAAAATTAACTTTACAGGTTTCACTTGCATTTAAACTGGATATTATTAACTTGTTATTAGCATAATCCCATCTGCTTGTACTAGAATTTGTACAACTAATATTATTAGTAAAAGACGCTGAATTATTATAAGCATTAATATCATTAGTATTAACTATTAAATCTCCTAAAATAATTTTTACTTCTTTATATTTATATTGAATGTTTAATTCAACTCCATAATTATAATCAGAATATAAAGTTTTAGCAGTAACTTTTATATTAACAAGTCCATCAGTTATTTCTTTTTCTTTTCCTTCTTCTATTACTTCACTACATTTTTTATATTCATTATTTAATAAACAATAATTAATTACTTCTATTCCTGATACATTTAATTCATCAGAAAATTCTTTTTTTATATAATCGATATCATCATCATCAAACTTATTAGTATCACTATTATATTTTCCATATTCATATATATATTCAACTGTATCCACACTTAATCTTTTATTTACTTTATTATTAGTAGAAGTATCTTCTAATTCAAAATCAACATAATATTTTTTACCTTCATCAATATTACCAGTCGTAACACTTACTAAGTTATAACTACTAATATCATTCATAATATCCTTAGTCATTATTAATTTATCAGTCTCAAGTAATGTATTTACATAATAATCTTCTTCTTTATTACCTAAATTAACTGTTAAATCAAAAAGAAAGTATGCAATAGCAAAAGCAATAACTGCTGCAATTACTATTTCAACAAGTAAATATCCCTTATTATTTATCTTCATTTATTTATCACCTACTATAAATAAGTATATACTTTTTTTTTATAAATTGCTAGTATATTCATAAATAATATCATAAATATTCTTAAGTTCTCTATATTCTAACTTTAATAGTAGACATTTACAATTATTAATAATTATATCTTTATTATACTTATCTATACCCAATAAATAATACTTATTATATTTTATACTATCTCCATACTCTTTAATAATATCTTTATTATATATAATATATCCAATATCTTTATTCTTTAATTCTTTTATTATTTTATTTAATATATTATCAGGAAACTTAACCATATTATTATTTATT
>CALVSZ010000050.1 GCA_944359705.1 uncultured Bacilli bacterium
ATCTTATATACGATATGCAAGAACACTTACGTTTAAGTCAGATTGAAAAATATGCTAAAAAATATAATTTAAGGCCAGGAATGGGCTTAGCAGCTCCTCAAGTGGGAATTAATAAAAAATTTTTTGTAATTTGCCATGAAGAAAGTGAAGGAGTTTTTAAGGATTATGTACTTATAAATCCCAAAGTAATATCACATTCTGAAGAATTAATCTACTCATCTTGTGGTGAAGGGTGCTTAAGTGTTAATCGTGAAGTTGAAGGAATAGTTCCAAGATATGCTAGAATTACTGTGTGTGGATTTGATGTTGATGGAAAACCTGTTAAATACCGTGCTAGAGAAGAATTAGCAATTGCTTTTCAACATGAACTCGATCATTTAAATGGAATTTTATTTGTAGATTACATAGATCCAAATGATCCCTTTAAAAATATTGAAAACATGCGCGAAATATAAAAAAATCTCAATACGAGATTTTTTTTAATATATTATTCTTGTATAAGTTCCAATAATTTTACCAACTGTATATAATGACTTAATAATTATTTCTATAATAGGTATACTTACTATAAAAAAGATAAATTTTATAAAAAGGCTTATATACTTTTTTTTATTTATAAGTTGCAAATATTACCACCAATTAATCTTCTAATAGTGCTACCAAAAGATCTTCCAATTTCAAATACAGTCTCAGCAATATTACCTAATGAATTTAAAATTTGAGAAGTGATAGCACCTCCTTCGACTAATTTTAGTTCATGCTCATTTAGTAAATTCATATATCCCCTTAATTATTACATTTAACTGGATTGACATAACCATCAATTACTCCAATTATAAAAACTGCAAGTGCACCTATTCCTACTATTAAACCAAAACTTAGTTCACCACCTTCTATGTAAGTCATTTCTTTAGTTGTTAGTTCTACCATCAAATCCTCCTTTTAAATATATCTATTAAATAATATATAATTTTTTTCTTTTCTTTTTTTATTTTGGTACTTATCATATAGTTATCAATTAAATAGATATTTTCTAAATTACTTTCTAAATATACTAATTTTACGATATTATTTTTATCATCTAGATAGTTTTCTTCACTTATTCTAATATTCCAATAACGATATTTTTTATCATTAAATATAAACTGGTCATTAGTTAATATATATTTTAAATCTTCTTCGGTAATATAAAAGCATAAATCATATGAATAATCATTTTTTTTTACAACAAAATTACCATTATAATAAGAGGTAAAATCAAGATAAAATATTATTATCATAATTAAAATTGGGAAGATAAAAAATAAATAATATATACTGGGTAATTTTTTTTGTAAAATATTTTCGCTATAAATGGTATTATTCATTTAGATTATAATTCTCCTTTTTTAAAATATTATTAACAACACCATTATTAAATGATATAACTTTATTATATAAATCCATATTTTCTGTTCGATGGGAAATAATTATAAAAGTTTTATCTTTATAATTAGAAAATATATTTTTTAATATACTTCTTTCTAAATTTATATCCATTTGATTCAACCCTTCATCTATTAAAATAACTTGCTTATTACTTAATAGAGTTCTAGCTAAAACAATTCTTTGCTTTTGCCCTCCAGATAAATTTGTTCCACCTTCTTCTACTAAATAATCATAACCCATTGCAGTATTTTTTATTATTTCATTAACTTGGCAAATATTACATATATCTAAAAATGACTTATTTGATATGTTTCTATTTAAAATTATATTCTCTTTAATACTCATTGTATATAATATTTCATTTTGTGATATATAACCAAAATAACTTTTAATGTTACCAATAGATATATCCTCAATATCATTATTATTAATAAAAATCATATTTCTTTTTACTTGATAATATTTCATAAGCAATTTTAGGAAAGTAGATTTGCCACTTCCTGAAGAGCCTAAAATTAAAACTCGATCTCGGTTTGTAATATCTATATTTATATTTTTTAAAACATTATCAACTCCATTATAACTAAATGTGAGATTGTTAATTTTAATATTACCATTTAACTCTAATTTATCATGACTATCTAGGTTAATACTATCTACTTCAAACAAATTATTTATTCGCATTATTGTATTTTTAACATAATTTAATTCTTTACTTACATTAATAATATTTAATATTGGGTCTAAAAAATAAATTAATAAATAATTAAATGTAATAAAAGAACTTAAACTAATACTACCATCTTTCATATATTTTGTTCCTAAATACATAATTAAAATAATAATTATTGAACTAAACATGCTTTTAATATATGTTTCAAGGGAAATTAATTTATTGTATTTATATAAAATTTGTGTAAAATCAGCATATTTTTGTTCGAAGATACTTTGTAATTTTTTTTCAATACCTATACCTTTTACTGTTTCAAAACTATTTATAGTTTCAATTAAATGAGAATTTATTAATGAATTTTTTTCACTTATTATTTTGATATATTTTTTTATATATGGATTAAATATCAGATAAATAATTACATATATAATAATTATTATAATTAACAAAGAAAATAAATTTTTATTAATGTTATATAATAATAATCCTCCACATATTGCTATTAATAAATCTAGAAGTACTGTGATAATTATTTTATTTATCATATTTTTTATATACATTAAATCATTTATTCTTGAGATTATATCTCCAGTTGTTTTACTTTTATAATAATTATAAGGGAGTAAAAGTAATTTCGTATAAGCATTAGTAATTATAGTTATATCTATTTTTTCATTTAAGAAAGAAGTAATATTATCTTTTAAATAAGCCCCTGTATTCTTTAAAAAATAAATTAATGCAAATATTAATGTTATTGCAAATAAATTACAATAGTTATTAGAAATAATAAAATCGATTATAAATTGAAGATAAAAACTAATAACGCAAGTAGATATAGTTATAATCATAGAAAAGATTAATAATAAAATAATAAGCCGTTTATTTAAAAATAAAGTTTTATATATTAATTTATTGAAATACTTATTATCTTTTATATTGATAAGCTTTTGTTTGGGCTCAAAAATCATTATATAACCTGTCCATTTTTCAATAAATTCCCATTTATCTATTATAACTTCTCCCTTAGCAGGATCCATTAATATAACATTAGAATTTTTTATTTTGTAAATTACAACAAAATGTAATAGACCATTATTATTTATTTGGCACAAAATTGGAGAGCTAATTGTTGATAATAAATTAATATCATCTACTTTAAAAGCCTTAGAATTTAAACCGACTTCTAGTGCCGCATTTTTTATATTATAAAATGTTGTACCTCTTGTTGTTGTTTTACAGAGTTCTGATAACTTATTAATAGATATATTGCCTTTATAATATCTAATAATTGATAACAATGAAGCACTACCACACTCTTTATATCCTTCTTGTAAAATAATAAGTTTTTTTCTCATTTTTTCCCCCTCATTATACTTATAAACTTATTAAAGTTAATTTTACTAAAAAAAGAAAAGATATTTTGATTTTTTCAAAATATCTTTATAATTACTTATTTGTTTGAATATTTACTTTACTATTTTCCTTTTGATTATCCTCACACCATGCATATGTTGTTTTAGCTACAATTACAATTATTAATACGACCGATAACATTATTAATATTCCTTTTTTCATTTTTATCAGCTCCTACTTAATTAAAGTATATATGAATAATTAAAATAATACAAGAAATATTAAGAATTTAAAAATTGTTTACATAATAATTAATATATATTACCTTTATTTATTTTCTGATTGAACATAAACACTATATATATTCTTAATTAATGTTTAGGTTTAAAAAATAACGCTAATACAAAGGCCATTACTACAGCAATACTAATTCCTGCACTAGTTAAATTGAATATTCCATAAGCAAGTCCTAAAAATCCTAATTCCGAAGCGCTATCCATAGCACCATGAACTAATTGATGACCAAAAGAAGTAATAGGAATGATAGCACCAGCACCACAATATAATACAAATTTATCATATATTCCAGATACATCTAATAAAGCTCCAATTACCACAAATAATGATGTAACATGACCTGGTGTTAGTTTGGTATTATCTAAAATTATTTGGGCAATAAGACAAACTATTCCACAAAATAAAAATGAATATACATATATCACTCTACTACCTCCAATCCAATCGCATGACTAATTGCAGGTACTGTTTCTTTTTGAAAAACCATTGTAGGAGAAAATATAGCCCCGGTTGGAACAATTAGTACTCGTTTTATCTCTTTATTTAACATTTTTTTATAGATATAGGCAAAATTTACTAAAGCACTACATACTGGGCCACTGCCTCCTGCAAATACTGGTTGTTTTTCTCTATCATATAGCATTACACCACAATCATTATAATTTTTACTAATATCCATTTTGTATTGCTTTTTCATGTACTTAATTAATATATCTTTACCATAAAGACCTAAATCACCAGTTAAAATTAAATCATAATATAAAGGATTTCTATTTAAATTTTGTAAATGTCTATAAATAGTATCAGCTGCAGCAGGAGCCATTATAGCCCCCATATTATTTACGTCTTTAATACCCATATCAATTACTCTACCAATTGTAGATGATTCAATTTTAATATTAGTTTTTTCATTTGTTAGCATAATTGAGGCAGATCCAGTTGATGTAAATGTAGCAGTCTTAGGTTTAGGAGCACCATACTCAGTTGGATTTCGAAACTGTTTTTCACTTACTAAATTATGAGAAGAGGTTGCAACAATGCAGTTTTTAGCCATTTTACCTTCAATAAAATTAGATGCTATAATCATTCCTTCACTACTTATTGAACATGCATTAAAAATTCCTAAAAAAGGTATATCAAAGTTTCTCATTGCATAATCAGAAGCAGCAATTTGATTTTGTAAATCACCACTTATAATAACATCAATGCTATCATTACTAATATTAGTTTTTTTAATTAGTTTAGAAATTGCTTCGGTTAATAATTTAATTTCTGCTTTTTCAAATGATTTTTCCCCCATATATAAATCTTTTTTGTATAATTTGTCTATATACGAAGCTAAAGGGCCTTCGGACTCATATAGTCCACCTATAGTGAAGGTATCTTTTATATATACATTTTTATAAGTATTTGTCATAATTACCCTCCCATAAACATAAGTCTTATTAAACCAAATATATATACCGATACAATTCCATATAATAAGACACTTCCTGCTAATTTAAAAATGTTAGCACCTATTCCCAATACTAGACCTTCATTTTTATAATCAATAGCAGCAGAAGTCATTGAATGAGCAAAACCTGTTATTGGAATAATTAATCCAGCTTTTGCTTTAGAGACTAAAACATCAAATACCCCTAACGCTGTTAATATTGAAGATATTATTATTAAAGTAATAATTACTAGTACTCCAGCTTCTTTTCTTGGTAAATTAAATATAATTTTATATAATTCTAATAAAAATTCACTTCCTAATCCCATCAATCCACCAACTAAAAAAGCAACAATTCCATTTTTAATTTTATTAGGTTTAGGGCATACATTATCTATTAATTTTTGATACTCCTTTTTATTCATAAAATCACCATTATTATTATGATATAAAAATTTTTATTTATACAAAAAAAATAGAGATTTACTCTATTCATTGTAATGTTTATCAAACAATTGTTTTAAATCTATACCTAATGCATCAGCAATGTTACTTACTGTGTCAATAGAAAAATACTTTTTAGAATTTGGCGCTTCTATTCGCCTTATAAATTCATGTGAATAACCTGTTTTTTCTGCAAGTTGAGCTTGCGTTAAATTTTGTCTCTTACGTTCATCTCGTATATTTTTAGCAATGATTTCATAAACATCACTTCTTTTTCTCTCACCTTTCCTCATATTGTATCACCAAATTAATTTTCTCACAAAAAAGATTTTTTTTATGTAAACCATTCTATTACATTTTGTATAAATCCTTATTTTATAAGGGTCTACAAAGGTTATTTTTTAGCTTTTTTAGTATTTTTTTCTCACATCTTGACACTTGTACTTGATTTACGCCCATTAATTTAGCGATTTCACTTTGCGTTTTATCATAAAAGTATCGCTCCATTAAAAGTCTTTTTTCATCATTAGGCAATTTTTCAATCTCATCATGTAGCAACATAAAATCAACATTATTTTCATATCTATTATCCTTAATTGTATCTAATAACATCAAACTCTTTCCATCTTCATTTATTATTCGGTCTAAGCTGTCCATTTCTTTAGTCAAAAAATCAATATTGTTAATAACGCTTTCGTCAATTTCCAAAAATAATGCCAATTCAAAATTACTAGGTTCTTTCATCAATCTTTGGGTAAGTATTGTTCTTGTTTCTTGGATTTTTTTATTTATCATTAAATATTCACTACTTAATTTGATATTTCGATTATTATTAACATATTTTAAAACTTCTCCTAGAATATAAGTATAGGCATATGTTGAAAATTTACAATTTTTACTACTATCATAATTTTTATATGCTTTTAATATACCGATAACACCTGTTTGATATAAATCATCAACATCATAATATTTAGTATATTTATTAATAATTGAATATATTAAATTACTATTTTTAAGTATTACTTCTTCTTCTTCCTTATTCATCATTTCCTTTCTATATAACATTAAAAGCGTCAATTTCACTTCTTATAATTGGAATATGATGCTCAAATTTACTTTTAAAACAATTGCTACTACAAATAAACATTTTTTTATCATCTTCTTGATAATAATCGTAATATTTTAGAAGATAATCTATAAAATAAGCATCAATAGCTTTAATGTTATCTAAATTTATTACTACTGCTTTTATTCCTGCTTGATTAATAATATTAAATACACCATTTAACTTAGTTATATTACTAGGTTTTACTATTCCTAGCAATCTTACAAATAATATTCCTTTTCTAAATTCATAATTTACATCTAACATTATAATCACCTTCACTAATAATTTATCATATCTGATTTTTTTATGATATAGATTCGACAAACTATGTCATTTTATATCATCGACTTTTTTTGCATTTTTTATTTTTGTGAAATATGTAAGCAATTGTCAGAAGTATTACTAATAAAATTATATACTTAATATATAGACTTTTACTGTTTATTGATAAAGGATTAACAATAGAATGTCCGTTGGAAGAAGTTTTTTTTGGAGTATCTGTAGATATTAATATTTCATCTTCCTCTTTATCTTCCTTTTTATCTTCTTCTTTATAAGTATCTTCTTCGCTTAAATTTTCATTATTAATATTATCTGTATTATTAATATTATTACTAATATTGTTATTTACTAAATTTTCTTCTTTTTTTAAAATATATCTATAATATGTCTTTGAATTATCTAAATCCTTAATATATCCATCTACATTAGTATGATAATTATCATCATAATATTCTTTTTCAATATTATATTTATAAACCATTTTTTCTTTATATCTACACATATTAACTTTAGGGTATATTATAGTATTTTCATCCTCAATTACGGGAATATCTGAATATAATATTGGGCTCATTTCTGCCATACTAAACCATCTATCATTTGGAATATAATCATATAAATTACTGTTAGCTATTTTTCTAATTGCTATATATTTTCCTTCTATATCATTACTAGTTAAAAGTGTATATAAAATATTTTGATAAGTAGAATCAGCTTCAATATAAAAAGTTAAATAATGCGCATCATAATAATCATCTAACTGTAATACAATTCTATTATTTATTTGAACGATATTATCTAAATTGGATATACAATTAGGGCAAGTTGCAAATTCAAATGGTATCTCAGTTTCTTTATAAAAAACTTTAATTTTATTGAATTTTATTGCTTTTTTTAATTCATCAATAATTACATATTTACTATCCATAATTTTCTTTTGATATGGATAGAATTCTTTATATTCAACAATACTATCACCATTATTACAAGATTCTTCTTGATAATCAGAAAATTCACTATAAATAAAGTTATCTTCATCGACATATTGATAATTACTACTATTATCACTTACTAATACATAATCTCCTACTTCTTTTTCTTTGTAAAACTTATAACGTATCTCTTCTTCTATTTTTTCATAATTTAAATTAGGATCTAAAGTATCAGTCCACATACTAAATTCACTAGCATCTACCCCCATTATTAAAAATAAATTTAAAAATATAAATAACATTAACTTTTTCATAATATTCCTTTCTCCATAAATTATTTCCCTCATATTACTTATTAACTATTTTTATATATTTTTACTTATTTTTTTATTATTTATAGATATTTTTATTTAAATTTGATATACTTAGTAAAGTAAGAGGTGATTAAATGAATATTTTAAAAAAAATATTTACTAATGATAAAATTTATTATTTCTTTAAATTTATATTTATTTTTGCTTTATTTATTTCCTGGGAAGCTGCTTTAATTGAAATAGTTAAACCAATAATTAAAATATATCCAAGTAGTAATACATTCTTTTTATTTATTATAAATATTTTATTTTTAGTATTTTTATTTTTTAATTATAAAAAAAATGTTGTAAAAGATTTTAAGGACTTTTTTAAAGATTTTTTTAAGAATTTTGAAAATGCATTTAAATATTGGATAATTGGATTTATTATTATGATTATAAGTAACGTAATAATTATTTATATTGCTAAAGCAGGTATTGGTGGTAATGAAGAGGAAGTAAGAAATTTTATCGATTTATCTCCAATATATATGATATTTAGAGTATCAATATATGCCCCTTTAACTGAAGAGTTAATATTTAGAAAAGGAATTAGAGACTTTATTAAAAATAAGTGGGTTTATGTTATTGTAAGTGGGTGCTTTTTTGGAAGTCTACATGTCTTACCTAGTTTAAGTTCTCCAATTAATTTTGTAGAATTATTATATTTAATTCCTTATTGTAGCCTTGGTATTGCTTTTGCATATTCTTATCAAAAGTCTAATAACATATTTTCTACTATTTCCATGCATGCGATTCATAATACCCTAGCTATTTCATTATATTTAATGGGAAGTGTTATATAATGAAAAAAATAATTTATATTATTTTATCTCTTTTTTTATTTATAGTTATAATTATGTTATATGCTAGGTTTATTGCCACTAGCGGGTTACACACTAATGAGATTGTTATTAATGATAGAAATATTCCTACTAGTTTTGATGGATTAAAAATTGTTCATTTTTCTGATTTACATTACACTAGAGTAATAACTAAAGAAAGCGTTGAAAATTTAATTGAGGAAATTAATTTAATAAATCCTGATATAGTAATTTTTACTGGAGACCTAGTTGATAGTGATAAAACTTTAACTAGTGATGATAACGATTTTTTAATAGAATCTTTATCAAATATTAATTCAACTTATGGGAAATATGCTATTTTAGGAAATCATGATATTGCTAATAACAATGGAGATATTATGAATATATATAGTGAAAGTAATTTTAATGTATTAAATAATAATTATGATATTATATATAGTAAAAATAATGATAAAATATTTATCGGAGGAATTAATTCTGTTAGTCATCAATTAGAAGATCTATCTAAAACAATGAGTTATTTTAATAATAATGATAATGGTAATACATACACTATAATTTTATTACATGAACCTGATTATGCCGATAATGTTGTAGATAGTTATGATAACATTAATCTAATACTAGCAGGTCACTCTCATGGTGGTCAAGTAAGATTACCTATTATAGGGCCTTTGTATACTCCCAAAAATGGGCATAAATATATTAAAGGCTATTATGATTTAAATGGAACTTCTCTATATGTTACTTCAGGTCTTGGAGTATCAAGATACAATTTTAGATTATTTAATAAACCAGAAATAAACTTTTATAGACTAAATAAAGCAACTGAAAATTAAACAGTTGCTTTTTTAAATATTGTCAAAAGTTATTCTACCCAAACGTCCTTCTCTTAAATCTTTAAGTATTGTAACATAAACTTTGTCATAATCTGTTTCACCATTTTTTACAGCGCCTATTTTCTTACCAATCAAGTTTAACGTTTCTACTATATCATTATTATTAGTGATATTATACCTAACTTTTATACTATCTGGATAATATTTAAACATTGTATCTATTATATAAATACTAATATCTTCCAAATCTAACACTTCTTCTTTAATTGCCGTC
>CALVSZ010000051.1 GCA_944359705.1 uncultured Bacilli bacterium
TAGCAATTCTTGCTAAATCTTTTTTATAGTTATTTTTTCCGTGTGATGTAAATGAGGCAATTGAACCCATATTGCTAGATTTAGATGATTGGCCACCAGTATTAGAATATACTTCAGTATCAAGAACTAAAATATTTATATTATCATTTCTCGATAATACATGATCAAGTCCACCATATCCAATATCGTAAGCAAACCCGTCTCCACCAATTATCCATACTGTATTTTTGACAATATCGCTCTTATATTCTTTTAAAAATGGATGCTTATTGTAATCTATTTCATCTCGTACTTTAGTAGTCATCTCATTATTATCCATATTATCTAACCATAATTTAAATAGTTCTTCATCGCAATGTTTCTCCATATAATTTTTAATTTTTTCTCTTTTTATGTTTATTCCGTTTAAAATACCTAATCCATATTCAGCATTATCTTCAAATAACGAACTAGCCCATGCTGTTTTGTAAGGCATACTAGGAACAGATGAACCATATATTGATGAACATCCTGTTGCGTTAGCAATTACTAAATTATCATGAAATACTTGGGTTAAATTCTTAATGTAGGCTGTCTCTCCACATCCGGCACATGCACCACTAAATTCAAAGTTTGGCATAATAAATCCGGTATTTTTTACATTTAATATTTTAGGTTTATATTCATTATTTAAGTTATTTTCTAATAAATAATTAAATGTATCTTCACTTTTATCATGAGTATTTTTAACCATTGTTAAAGCTTTTTTACCATTTTTAGACGGACATACATTAGCACATACTCCACATCCTGTACAATCTTTATAAGATATTCCTATCACATATTTTTTGTCTTTTGGGAATAATGAATCTATTCCATCTACTTTATTATCATCTTTATTTAATAAAAATGGTCTAATAACCCCATGCGGACAAGCACTTACACACTTATTACATTGAATACAGTTTTCACTATTCCAACATGGAAGATTTTCGGCAATATCTCTTTTTTCATATTGAGTTGTCCCACCTTTAAAGATTCCATCTTTCTTATCTAAAAATGCACTTACAGGAAGAGTATCACCTTTTAACATATTGATAGTTTCGTCAAAATCTAATTCATTTTCTTTATCCACAGATATGTTGATAAACTCTTTATCAATTTCTACTTTTTCTAATTTTTCTAAAGCCGTATCCACAACTTTGTTATTAATTTCTATTACATTGTCTCCCTTACTAGCAAATCTTTTTTTATTGCTTGCTTTTATTAATTCTAATACTTTATTTATATCCATTATATTAATTATTTTAAATATTACTATTTCCATACAAGTACTAATTTTATTTTTAAGTCCAAGTTCATTTACTATTTTATAAGCATCTATTATATATAAATTAATATTCTTCTCTGCCAGTAATTTTTTAACTTTATTAGGAAGTGTTTTTAATAGTTTATCCTTATCTAAGTTTGTATTTAATATAAGGGTACCATGATCTTTAATCTTGTCTAAGATATCATACTTATAAATATAGCTATCTTTACTAATAACTATTAAAGATGGATTATCAACATAATATGGTGAATTAATTTTTTTATCACTTATTCTAATATGACTTCTAGTTACACCACCACTTTTTTTAGAATCATATTGGAAATATCCTTGAACATAATTATCAGTATTGTCTCCAATTATTTTTAATATATCTTTTGATGTTGATACCATACCATCAGAACCATATCCGTATATCAAAAATTCGGTCATATCATTTGGAATAGTAAAATTAGAATCTACTTTTAAACTTAAATTAGTAACATCATCATTTATTCCTATTGTGAAATTACTTATTCTATTCTTACTTTTTAAATTGTCAAAAACACTCTTTATCATACTAGGAGTAGTATTTTTAGAAGACAATCCATAACGACCTCCTATTATATTAATTTTAGTATCCTTAAGTGCTGATACCACATCTAAATATAATGGTTCACCAGAACTTCCATGTTCTTTAGTCCTATCTAATACCGCAATATTTTTAACTGTTTTAGGTATAATTTTCTTTAAATAATCTTTATTAAATGGTCTATATAAATGAACTTCTATAAGTCCATACTTGTTTCCTAATTTATTTAAATAATTTATTGTTTCTTTAATCGTTTCACATACTGAACCCATTGCTACAATAACATTATCAGGTTTATTACATCCGTAATAATTAAACGGATGATAATTTGTACCCATTAAATCATTAATTTTATTCATGTATTCTGAAACTATATTAAAAGTATTTATATAGTTATTGTTTCTGCTTTCCATATGTTGAAAATAAATATCATCATTTTCAGCAGCCCCTCTTGTTGTTGGATTACTAGGATTCATACTTTTATCTTTAAATCTTTTTAAAGCTTCAGTATCTATTAATTTTTTAATTTCTTCCATATCCATTAGTTTTATTTTGTTAATTTCATGGCTTGTTCTAAATCCATCCATAAAATTAATAAATGGAAGTGAAGATTTAATTGCTGATAAATGGGCTATCACAGCCATATGATATGCTGACTCTACTGATGAAGAAGATAAAATACATACTCCTGTTTGTCTTGTTGCATACACATCTTGATGATCTCCAAAAATGCTAAGAGCATGGGTTGATAAACTACGAGCGGCTACATGTATTACTGCAGGGAGCATTTCTCCTGCTAATTTATATAACGAAGGTATCATAAGTAATAATCCTTGACTTGCTGTAAAAGTAGAGCTAAGTACTCCAGACTGAAGTGCACCATGTACTAGTGCAATTGCACCAGCTTCTGACTCCATTTCAACTACTTTTACCTTATTATTCCAAAAATTTACTTCACCACTATTTGAAACAACATCAACATTCTCTGCCATTGGAGAAGCTGGTGTTATTGGATATATTCCACATAATTCACTGAATTTATAAGCAACACTACTTACCGCAGTATTTCCATCCATTGTTTTATATTTATTCATTTTATCACCTTTTTCTATATTTAATTATATAGCAAAGTATTCTTTTTTACAACAAAAAAAAGACCTAACTATTTACATGTTAAGTCTTGATCTTCTAAACTTTTTTTCAAAGTATCATAATCTCTATCTAAGTCAAATTTATTTAAATCATCATCACTTATTTTAGTAAAATCTATTTCATAAGTGACTTTATATTTATTTTGTTCATTATCATCTATTATTCCAGTAAATCCTTCTATTTCATCATATTCATTTAATTTATTAGTATACATAACCTTTATGCCTGCTAAATCCAATATAGCATCTGCTACATCGTCTATAGCATCTCCTACTTTACCATCAACAATACCATCATTTTTAGTATCATCATCTTCCGTAGTTCCATCAGTACCTGTTCCTACTCCGTCTTCTGTTTCATCTATTACTTCTTCATATTCATATACTATTTTGACATATTTAACATCATTACCTTCGTGAGTTATATCATATGAGGTTTTAGTAATTAAATTATTAGATGTTATAGTAGAATCACAATATAATTTATCCTCAGATGTAGAACAACCACTAACTATTAAAACTATAGTTAATAAAGCTAATAGTTTTTTCATTTTCACTCCTCCAATCTATTAATATTATTAACAGTTTAACTAATTTTAATATGCCAATTTTTTACAAAAAAAATGTAATATTTAAATTAATTACATTTTTTAAAAATCACAATTTCCTGGTGTTCTAGGATAAGGAATTACGTCTCTTATATTATCAACACCAGTTAAGTATATTAATAATCTTTCAAATCCCATTCCAAATCCTGAATGCTTACATCCACCAAATCTTCTTAAATTTAAATACCAATCCATCTCATCTGTACTAATATTTAATTCTTTCATTCTATTATATAATTTTTCATATGATTCTTCTCTTTGAGAACCACCCATAAGTTCTCCTGCGCCAGGAACTTCTAAATCAACAGCAGCAACCGTTTCTCCATCAGAATTTTGTTTCATATAAAATGCTTTTATGTCTTTTGGCCAATTTTTAATAAATACTGGACCATTAAAATATTCCGTTATATATTTCTCATGTTCTTTTGCTATATCTTCTCCATATTCAGGTGGAAATTCCCAATTAACATTAGCTTCTTTTAAAATTTTTATAACATCTTTATGATCAATTCTAACAAAATTACTATTAACTAGTCTCTCTAGTTTTTCAATTAATCCTTTTTCCACAAAACTGTTTAAAAACTCTAATTCTACTTTTGCGTTATCTAAAACATATTTTACAACATATTTTAACATTTCTTCCATTATATCCATATCGCCTTCTAAATCACAAAAGGCCATTTCTGGTTCTATCATCCAAAATTCAGAAGCGTGAGTTTTTGTATTAGAATTTTCAGCTCTAAAAGTTGGTCCAAACGTGTATATTCTTTTATATGCCAAAGCATAAGTTTCACCTTCTAATTGCCCAGTTACAGCAAGTCCTACTTTTTTACCAAAAAAATCTTTACTATAATCTATCGCATCAACTTTATTTTTTGCAATTTTATCTAAATCCAACGTAGTCACTTGAAAAACTTGTCCAGCTCCTTCTCCATCATTGGCAGTTATAAGGGGAGTATGAACATATACATAATTATTTTTATTAAAATATTCATGAATAGCATAAGCCGCTAAACTTCTTATTCTAAATACAGCTTGGAACAAATTGGTCCTTGGCCTTAAATATGCAATTTCTCTTAAAAACTCTCTTGTTGGTCTTCCTTTAGCTTGAAGCGGATAATCATCATCACAATTTCCTTCCAAAATAAATTCTTCTAAGTTTAACTCAAAATCTTGTTTAGGGTTTAAAGATTTAACAAGTTTTCCTTTAACCGTTATTGCGGAACCTATTTTTAATTTAGAAATATCTTCAAAATTACTATTAGTATCATCGTAAACAATTTGCAAAGTTTTAAAATATGTACCATCAAATAAATCAATAAAGCCAAAATGCGCTTGTTTACGATGGTTTCTTATCCAACCTTGAACTTCAATATTAGAATCAATATAATTTCCTTCAAATAGTTGTTTTATATCTACCATGATATCACCTTCCTAATTATCTTAATTTTTTGTTTATCAAATTTATAAACCTTTTAGCATCATTAATTAACTTATCATATAATGCCGGATAATGTCTTAACTCTTGTATTAATTCAATATCTGCGCTTGATATAGAACCAATATATTCTTTCGTATCTTCACAAATAACTGGAATCTCCCTACCAAGCAAAAAATCAGTAGTTGTTCCAAATGTGTCTGCTAATAAAGCAAAAGTTTCTAAACTAGGTGTTCTAGTACCATTCTCATAGCCACAAATTGATACCTTTGTTACTCCTATAATATCTCCTAATTCTTGTTGTGATAACCCTTTTTCAATTCTCATATCTCTTATTCTTCTACCAATTAACATTTACTTCCCTCTTTCTTAGTGCCTAAAATTCACTACAAAATTAACAATTACATAACTTATTATAATACGAAAAGAAAAAAAGAGCAATAACTTACTCTAATCTTCTTTGCTTGTAGATGATAAGAATGTAACTCGTTCTGCTACAATTTCAGTTCTTTTTTTCTTTATTCCATCTTCTGTTTCAATAATTCTAGTTTGAACTCTTCCTTTTACACCTATCATATCGCCAGTCTTACAATATTCAGCAGTACTCTCAGCTACTCCAGTCCATAATATACAATCTAAAAAATCAGTGTCATATTGTCCATCAGAATTTTTATAATTTCTAGGAACCGCTAAAGTAATAATGGAGTTTTTCTTACCACTATCAGTTAATTTTAATTCTGGAGTTTTTACTAATCTACCAACTAAAACAATTTGATTCAACATATATTTCCTCCTTTCAATTGGGAGTCTAACACATTGAAATCAAGTTGTAAAATTATTTTCTTTAAGTTTTTATATTAAACTTCTTTAATTATAAAAAAATTTTCTTTTAATAATGTTTAAAATATTTTGTTAATTACTAAACTTTTTTAACTTTAAAAGAAAACTTCATATTTTTTTATTATATTTTTTAAAATTATAATAATAAATCATTATATTTATATCCTAAACTGTTTATAATTATACTATTTGTTAATTCAAAATTATGCCAAAATCACAATTTTTTATTTTAACAAATTTTCTTCAAATGTTTTAACTATAGCATCAGTAAATTCAGTCTGTTTATTACTTATTATATCAAAATCATTACTATTAGTAATATAACCAAGTTCCAAAACATAAGATTCAGTTCCTCGATTACTATTATAGTAAGGATTAACTCCAACTTCTTCAGGATTACTATCATCTACGTAAGCTCCAGTTATAATTCCACCTGTTTCTCTTATCATATAATAATAATTAGAGTTCGTAGTTATATTATATGGATTATAATTTTTCTCTTCGTACCCTTTAAGGGAATTTTCAATTTCATATTCTGAGAAGTTATGACAATAAACACCATTGTATAATTTAAATGTTTTTTGATTTGAGTATTCTAACCCAGTCATAGAAGCTATATTTTTAGCTAACGCATTTACGAAATCGTAATTAATATTGCTAGGACTATATATTTCTAAACCATTAACTGAAGAGACACTATTACTATTAAAATGAATAGAAAGTAAATATTTAGCGTATACCTCAGATGAAATAACAGCTCTACCTCCTTCATTATATTCATCCAACAACTCATTTTGAGGCAACTCATTTCTAGTTAAAATTACACTATATCCCTTATTTTCAAGACTCTCTTGTATACTTTTAGCTAATTTATATGTGAAATCTCTTTCACTATATCCAAATGCTTCTGCTCCACCATCCATCCCTCCATGGCCTGGATCTAATACTATATCTGCTACCTCAACACTATCCTTTTTTTCATTAATATTTAACATCATCGTATTATAATCATTATCGCTATTAATTACTATTTTATTATTATATTTACTAAATGTATAATATATTGTATCATTATATTCAGTTTGATTATCTAATATATAATATTTTTCAATTGGATTTTCTGCATCATCTTCATTTTCATATACCAACTTAATAAAAGCATAATAATTACCACGAGGTAAGTCATCCAAATATATACCGTTATTAACTTCATCACTTATATTAAATGATATAGAATTACTTTGATTAGTATAATTTATATCATAATCTTTAAATTCACCATCATATAAAGTTAAATAAATCTCTTCAAAATTAGTATCTGTTATTTCTAAACTACCAATTAAATTTAAATGTGTCCCATAAATATAATATTTTGATATAATAACCTCTTCCTCTTCAGTTTCCAATATAGGTATACCTTTCTCAGAAAATAAATAATTATATCCAAAAAAAGAAGCAATTAACAACAATAAAATTAAAATAATAATTAAAATTTTTTTCAAAATACTCCTCCTTCTATATAGTTAAATTAAATATAACATAATACTTGAAAAAATAAAAGAGATACATCATATTTCGACGTATCTTTACACACTTTTTTCTAGTAATTCTTTTATTTTTCTTGAAGCTAATGTAGCACAAATTTTACGTGATGGTTGTTTTCCAATATCATCAAATGCTATTAAGTCTTTTATAATACTTTGATCATAAGACAAACCGTCAATCATATTTTCATAATTAGATATAATATTTAAAGCTTCTTCTACACTTTTGCCTATTAAGTATTTTATTAATAAAGAGGTTGAAGATATTGCTATTACACATGCTTCTCCATTAAATTTTATATCGTCAATTATATTATTATTAAACTTAATATATAGATCAATATTATCAATACAAGAAAAGTTTCTACTATTAACTTTTATATAATCACTACTACTTATTTCCTTTCTGTTAATATCATCATTATAGTTATCCAGTATAATCTTTCTTTTCTCTTCTCTATCCATAATTTTTATAAAATCTCCTTATATAAATTTTTACTATTTTTTAGTACATTAATTAGTAAATCAATCTCATCTTTGGTGTTATAAAAACTTAAACTTATTCGACACGTATTATTTACACTAATTACTTCATTTAATACTTTTGAACAGTGATTACCAGCTCTTATACATATATTATATTTATCTAAATATATAGCTGTATCTTGAGAAAAAACATTTTTTATATTAAATGCTACGTTAATATTACTATCACTTATATTATAAATTTCAATAAAATCAAGTTCTTTTAATTTTTTTATTAAATAATCTCTAAGTTCTTCTTCATATTTAGATATATTAGAAATCCCTATTTTGTTTATATAATCTATTGCTGCTGATAAACCAATTACACCTTCAATATTTTGAGTGCCCGCTTCAAACCTTGTTGGTATTTCCATTAATTCAATATATCCATCTTTACTATATATTGCATTCATTCCTCCGCCATAAAATAAAGGCTCCATTTCTTCTAACAATGAATATTTACCATACAAAACACCTATACCGGTTGGTCCATACATTTTATGAGCCGAAAACGCTAAAAAATCAACATCTAAATCACGAACATCTACTTTAGTATGTGCAATGGATTGAGCGGCATCTACGACTACCTTAATATCTCTTCTATGAGCAAGTACGCATATATCCTTAATTGGACGAATATCTCCAATTACATTAGTAATATGAGCAAGTGCAATAACCCTAGTATTATTATTAATAGCTTTTTCTACATTTTCTAACGTTACCTCATAATCTTCATTTAATTCTATATATTTTACTTTTATTCCAATTTCCTTTTCTAAAACAAACCATGGCAATAAATTTGAAGCATGTTCACTTAATGTTGTTAAAACCTCATCACCTTTTTTCAATATTTTTTTAAAATAATTAAAAACGACAAAATTCAACGAATGGGTAGCCCCTGAAGTAAAAACAATTTCACTAGAAGACTCTGCATTTATAAAATTAGCAACTTTCTGTCTAGCTTCATCATATTTTTCATTAACTAACAAACTATTTTTATAATCACCACGATGAGCATTAGCAGTATATTTAGTATAATAATCATTAATTGCGTTAACTACTAATTTGGGTTTAAATGTTGTAGCGCCATTATCAAAATAAACAATATTATTATTTAACATTTCAAAATCTTCCCTATGCATAATCACCCCTCCTTTTTCATATTTTATTCCAAGGCATTAATAGTTCAAATAACATATAACTATATTTTAACACAAATTAAATAATAAATATCTAAAAAGATAATTTTTTATATTATTTATGTATAATATAGGAAAAAAATATACATTATATAATAGATATTTGATTTATTCACAAAAAAACATTTATTGTTTTTTTATTTTTTGGTATAATAAATTTAGGTGATATGATATGAGCTGTATTTTTTGCAAAATACTTAATAAAGAAATCCCTTCATATACAATATATGAAGACGACTTATTAATAGTGTTTTTAGATATTAATCCCAAACACAATGGACACACATTAATTGTACCTAAAAATCATTATAAAGATTTATACGATATTGATAGTTATACCTTATACAAAATAATGGATAAAGCCAAAGATATTTGTAATTTAATTAATGATAGACTAAAACCTAATGGAATCACATTAGTTCAAAATAATGGTAGTGTACAAGATATAAAACACTATCATTTACATATAATTCCTAAATATGAAAAAGAAACCCCGTTAACAGTAGAAGAAATATACAATATATTAAAATAAGATTCATAAAATTTGAATCTTATTTTTAATTATCCAAATAAAACAGACTATTTAAAAAACAGACTTTTAAATAATTAATTTTCATACAATCCTAGTTCAAAAACTTTTTCAATTGTTATTATAAAATAAAAATAAATAAATTTATCTAGAATTATAATAATTAAATAAAAACGACTTTCCCTTATAATTTTAAGAAAAAATCGGATAATTCATTGGCAGGGGTGGAGAGAATCGAACTCCCAGCTAGGGTTTTGGAGACCCGAATGTTACCATTACACCACACCCCTAATAAATAGGACAATATTAATGTATCATAAATATTGTATTTTTTCAACTATTTTCAAATAATTCTGTGATTAATAAAACAAAATGTCCGCTTTTTTCATAAGTATTTATAAAACAAAATGTCCTATTATAAAGTATCTA
>CALVSZ010000052.1 GCA_944359705.1 uncultured Bacilli bacterium
GAAATTTGGTACAATAATTTTATAACACATTTTTCTTATTCGAAAAATGTGCCATAAAATACTATACATTATATCATACTAAAAATACACTTAGCAAGAAATAATATAATTATTTTAAAACATCTAAAAAAGTTTCTAACATATTAATATTATCTAACATTCGATTTAATTTATCAGTTGGATTTAATTTATATTTATTTTTCATATCTTTAACAAAATCATTAAAATAAGCTGGATTTCTATTTAAGAATTTATACCAATATGAATATTCTCTTATAAATTTAATGTATAAGGGATTACTACTTAATCTATATTGTATATCTATAGTCATTAATCCTCAAAATGTTTATATAAAGGTCTAGGAGTATATTCACTCTTAGGCTTATTATCCTTTACAAATAAGTCACTAACTAATCCAAGAGCTTTTTGAAGTGATAATATTCCTTCTTGTACTTTATTTACATCCATATTTTTAGCAATATTAACAATATCTGACCAAGCACTATTTTTAGTAGTAGATGTTTTACTACTATTAGTTGTATATCTTTCCCATACATTACTATCTTCCCCATACATATCATATAATTCATATAAACTTTGCCAAGATACATTATTCATATTAACTTGTTCAATAAATTCCGGATGTAATCTAACAAATTTTTTAAATTCATCAATTTTAGACATATACATCACCTAATAAATTATATGCAAAGTATAAGAAAAGTTTAAAAAAAGATGTTCTATATATCTAAATTATGATATACGTTTTGAACATCATCAATATCTTCTAATTGTTCAATTAAAGTAAGAGCTTTTTCTTTCATCTCTTCATCTAATTCAATGTAATTATCAGGAATAAAACTTACTTCAGATACTAATGTATCAGTATATCCTAAACTATCAAGTGCATCTTTTACACTAATAAAGTTTTCTGGAGCCATATAAATTTCATAACCATCTTCTTCAACTAAGAAGTCATCAACATCAAGTCCTAATACATCTTCCATAAGTTTATCTTCATCATATTTCTTATCTAATATAATTAAGCCCTTTCTTTTAAACAAATAACTAACAGAGCCATCAGTTCCTAGATTTCCTCCCCTTTTAGTAAGAGTACTTCTAACAAAACTTGCTGTTCTATTTTTGTTATCAGTAAGGCAATCAATCATAATAGCAATACCACCAGGTCCATATCCTTCATAACGAATTGCTTCATAACTTTCATCGTTATTTTTACTATGTGCCTTATTGATAGCACTTTCAATATTAGCCTTAGGCATATTTTCACTTTTAGCTTTTTCTACGACCATTCTAAGTGCTGCATTATTAGCAGGATCAGCATCTCCACTTTTAGCGGCAACATACAATTCTTTGGCTAATTTTTGAAACACTTTACTTCTTTCAGCATCAATTGCCCCTTTTTTTCTTTTAATTGTAGACCATTTTGAATGTCCTGACATATTTTCACCTTTCCTAACCTATATAACTTAATATAACGGGAGATAATATTATAAGCAAGATTAATGGTACAAAAAATAATACCGATATAATACTTATTTTAATAGGAACTTTAGAAATTTCTGCTTTTATTTCTAATTTCTTTTTCTCCCTTAAATAATCAACTTGATTATACATCGTATCTGTTATACTACTTCCATACATATCTGCTTCTGTTAACGTTAATATTATATTATTAATTGTTTCTGAAGGAATACTTTTTTGCATATCTTTTAATGATTCGGTTAAACTTTTACCAAACTTAGTTTGCCTTAGAGCTTCACTAAATTCATCTGATAATTCTGAATCAATACTATTAACGGTTACTCTTAATGCTTCATCTAAATTTCTGCCTGTTTCGAGTGATAAAGTTAATACTTCAAAAAAATACATTGCTTCAGCTTCTAGTTTACTTTCCCTTGTTCTTATTTTTTTATCTACAAGAATTTTACCTACCATAATATAATACAATATAGTAATAATCGGTGCCATAATATAACCAAGATTTATTACATATAATACCACAAAAAAGACAATAAAGGAAGTAAACAAACGAAGATTTAAAAAAGTTATTGCGTCTACTTTATTATATATACCAAGTAAATTTATTTTTTTTTCCATTTTATCAATTGTTTTTTGATTATAAATTTTTCTAGCTAATTCCCTTTTTTCCATTTTATTACACCTTTACCTTTAATATTTTTTGTAATACCCAAATATAAATAGCAATCATTATAATAATAACTCCAATTACAAAGAATCCTAGAGCGCTAGAAAATAAAGGATCAAAATAATTTGGATTAAGTAAATAAATTATCGCTACAAAAACAAAAGGGATAAACATAAGTACTTTTACAACTAAATTTGAACTTACCGTTAAGTTTTTAAGTTCTTCTTTTAATTTTTTCTTATCAAATAAGGTTTTTTCTATTGAGTTAAATACTTTTACAATATTTCCACCCGTTTTATTTAAGATAACTAAGGAAGATGATATGTATCTAGATTCTTCAATATTAACTCTTTTAGCAAATCTTTCAAACACTACATCAACATTAAGTCCGTATTTTAAATCTTGATATATTTTTTTAAATTCTAAACTTATTGGTTCAGGTAGTTCTTCACTAGCAATATATACAGCTTGCATTGTTGATTTTCCTGCTTTAAAAGAATTATTCATAATAATAATTGCTCTTAACATTTCATTTTCTATTTTTTTAATTCGTCTTTTTTTCATATAAAACAAATATATGTCTAAAAGATAATAACCAATTATTAAATTAATTAATAATTCAATCGGAGTCACTAATCTAGTTTGAAGAACTTGAGAAAATATAGTAAGAAGAACAAAAGATATACTTATAACTATTTTATGAATTATATAATCAATTGCTAAATTATCTTTATCTAATTCAACATATTTTTCATATTTTAACGATTTCTTTTTTAATAGTTTGTTCTTTAAAAACTTCTTACGCATTTTTTTTACAAAATCAAAGTACTTCATATATACAATATCTAATACCGATGATTCTTTACTTTTAACTGGTTCAATACTATATTTTCCAATTCTTTTCTCATGTCTTATTGATATATTTTGTTTAAGCATAAAAATAATAATTACAAATAATATAACAATTATTATTGATTGAATAATCATTAAGATTAATTCTTGTTCCATAATTATCACCCTTTCTACTTAAACATTTTTAAAAGTATATTCAATTCCTTTTCGTTTTAATTTATCACATATTTTTGGTTTTTTCTTTGAAACTGTAAAGTCTCCAATAACTGAGTTATCATCGGCAATTCCTTTTTGAGAAAAGCCAAATATTTCATTTAATTCTAATTTACCATCTTTTAAACCAATTACTTCTGAAATACTTGTAATTTTTCTTCTACCGTCAGTCATCCTGTCTATTTGAATAATAAGTTCAATGGCGTTTTCTATATATCCACGAACAGCACTTACTGGTATTTCCATTTCATTCATAAGTATCATTGTTTCTAGTCTATTTAATGCATCAATTGGAGAATTTGCATGAAGTGTTGTAATAGACCCTTCATGGCCTGTATTCATTGCTTGCATCATATCAAATGCTTCTTTCCCTCTTACTTCTCCTACAATAATACGATCAGGTCGCATTCTAAGAGAGTTTCTAACTAAGTCCCTTATCGTAACTTCCCCTGCTCCTTCGTAGTTTACAAGTCTTGTTTCAAGAGAAATTACATGACTTTGATTAAGTCTAAGTTCGGCAGCATCTTCAATAGTTATAATTCTCTCATCATTATAAATAAAGCCACTTAATATATTTAAAAGCGTTGTTTTCCCTGTACCTGTTCCTCCGGAAATAATAATATTTACTTTTCCTTGAACACATGCTTCTAGAAACTTTGCCATATCATTAGTTAAAGTTCCTTTTAATAAAAGTTGATCTATACTCTCTAGTTCTTTAGCAAACTTTCTAATTGTTAAAACAGGACCTTTTAAAGATAAAGGGGGAATAATAGCATTTAATCTAGATCCATCCCTAAGTCTAGCATCAACCATTGGATTTGCAGCATCAATCGTTCTTCCTAGAGGTTGAACAATTCTTTGTATCGTTCTTATTATATGATCGTCATTTATAAAAGATACAGAATCATCTTTTACTATTTTTCCATCAATTTCAACATATACTTCATTAATCCCATTAACCATTATTTCAGTAATAGAATCATCCTCCAACAAATCATTTATTGGTCCATATCCATTAACTTCATTTTGAATTAAATTAAATATATGGTTTCTTTCCAAATATCCAAGATCATATCCAACTAACATTTTATCGATTTCATCATTAATGTATTGCTCAAGCATCTTATCTTCAGGAATATTATTATCTATTAAATCTTGAATGATTTTACTTCTTAAACTATCTAACAGTTCTTTATCAGGGAAAATATCATAATCTTTAACCATTTTAGCATCTAACTTTCTTGGTTTTACATTAAATGCTTCAATTAAACTTTGTTTAGCCATTCTCTTTCACATCCTCTATATGTTCATCAGAAATTAAATCGACAGCCATTTTTTTCATATTATTAATATCGCTAGAATGAAATTTATTAATATTTTTATTTAATGTTAAAATTTCACCATTTAAAATATATTTATCTATATTTTTAATATAAAAATTTCTAGATATAGTGTAGTCAACATTATTTTTTATAATATTTCTAATATCAAATAACGACAAATAATCTTTTCCTGTGTCCCTTGAATTATTTAAACATACCAAATAATTTTTTTTATCAGCATCATTAAAAATACTAACAATACTTTTCATATTTTTTAAATCGACAATGTCATTAGTTATGATAAAAAGGCTCATAAAAGATGCATCCATTGTAATTAAATTTACTTCATCCAAAATATGGTTAGTATCAACAAGAATAATGTCATATTCTTTTTTAGCCATTTCAAATATAACATTTAAGTATTTTGAATCAACTTTTAATGCCTGTCTGGGATCTTTAGGTGCACATATAACATCAATATTTCTATTATAATTTTCAATATAATCATCTAACGAAGTAAAGCGATTATTACTTAAACTATCAATCATCATAAAAACATCTTTTTTGTTTTCCAAATTTAAGCATGCGGCTATTCCACCACTATATAAATCCAAATCAATAATTAAAATTTTCTTTTTCATAAGTGAATATATACCCGCTAAATTTATAGTCATAGTGGTTTTCCCTACGCCACCTTTAACTGAAGATATGCTAATTATTTTCCCACCTTTACTTGCCATAAGATCACTTTAACCTTTCTATTACTTTTTTATCATCAATAATACTGCCCTTATAACTAGAAATTATTTCAACTTCTTTAAGATTTAAAATATGCCCAAGCATACTACTTTCTTTTTTTCCTAAATTAATGGTAATATCATTATCAGTTTTGCTTACTTTTATCTTATCAATTTTTTCATCATTTAATTTTAAATAATTATATATGTATTCTTCTAAATCTTCTTTTGTTAAATTAGATAAACCATAATCTATCATTATATAATTTATATTGTTTAATTTTTGCTTTTCTACCATTAAATTACCCATATCAATTACAAGTATCATAACAAATAATAAAACAGGAAGCATTAAAACAAACAAAATTAATGACTGACCTTTATTATTTAAGCTAAACATCAGGAACAACTCTTTCTACTTTAATAACATAAGGATTATCTAATATAATATTCATACCTGGTGTAATTATATTAACTTCATCTTGAAAAGTAAGTTTTGTATAAGTATCTTCCTTGTATATTTCTATTTTAATATCCTTATATAAGGCTTGTACCTCAGAAATTGACTTATTTTCATTATATACTAAAATAGCATCATTGCTTATATGCTCTAATTCACTTTTTTTACTGAATATCATTCCAAAATCAATTATCATAAAGAGCACCATTAAAAAAACAGGGATTATTAAAACAAATTCAACTAACGCTTGACCTTTTCTATTCATATAATCACCGTCTATCCTATTATATTTAGATTATACCATTTATTTAAAAAAAAAGAAAGCACTTTGCTTTCTAATTAACTATTTTTTGTTAGGTTTATTTGGAGTTATAATTGTTTCTTCTTCGTCTGGTTTCATAATTAAATATATAAGTCCAATAACTACTAAAATTATTAATATAATTATAATTGTTTTTTCTAATTGACTACCTTCTGTTGTTTCTTCTGTATCTTCACTAACAGTTTCTTCTTTAGCTTCTTTATTAACTTTTATAGTATATGTTTTTTCACTGCCATCTTCTGCAGTAACCACTACTCTAACAATATTTTCCCCTTCTTTAAATGAGTTATTGCCATAAATATTTACACGTGATGTTCCTGCTTCTGCATTTGCAGTAATATCCAATGAATCAACATCTGATGATACATTTATTGAATATTCCAAAGTATCTTTATCAAAATTAATTGAATGTCCTTCAATTTGTAAATTAGATAAATTATTATTTGTATTTTTTGGGTATACTTTAATTACATTAATCGTATAGACTTTAGTACTTCCATTTTCTGCTACTACACTAATAGATATAGGTGTATAATCTCCAGTTAAGCTATATTCTTTAAATCCATCAGTTTTTGCATAAATATCTGCTAGTTTTCCACTTAATGTAATTTTGTTAACCGTATAATCAACATACAAATTATATGATAACTCGTCTTTATTAAACTTTTTATCAAAGTATCCAACATTAGAAGTAATTTCTGATATATCATTATTAGAACTTAAACTTCTATCAATATTAATATTTAATTTAGAATTATTGTTTATAGAAATTACGCTTCCATCAAAAGCAGCTTTATCGTCTACAACACTAATTGTAGTACTACCAGCTTCTTTAGCTTTAAATTCAAAAGTAAGAACTACTCCTTCTTTATTTAATATTTCTCTTCCTGCGAATATATACTTTGCAGATTCAAAATTATAACTATTAAATTCTGATAGAACGCTATCTGCAGAGATAGATACTAGCTCTAATTTAGTATTATCATAATCAATAACTCCTTCTAAGGCATTAATCATAAGATTACTTCCTTTAAAGTTATTTAAAAGATAATTTACAGTAAATGTATCTCCCTGTCTTATAACTGTTTTATCATTTAGTTCAAGTGATGAAGAAACAGTTCCTTCCACACTACTATTTACCCACGAATTAAGAGCAATTGATCCTGCTGTTTTACTAACATCTAACAAATCAATAACTTTATCATTATTAACATCTAGAGCATATTGATTTAATGCAGTTAAAGGGGAGGTACCTAAAATATGATCTATCATCATATTTACTTCTTTTCCTTCTACATAACCATTATCAACATCTCCAGATACTACAAAATTATAATAAATAGTATTATCTCCATAAGTTATTTTTAACTTCATACCTGTCTTGATATAATCAGTCATATTTGCAAGTGTATCATCTTGGTTCAAGATTGAAATATCAAAACTATTTAAATAATTTTCTGCTTTTAATTCATTTAAAATATCTTCTACTAATGGTAATTTAATTTCGCCATTTTGAAACATACCATCATATTTATAAATTATATTAATTGGCTCATTATTATATTCATCAAAGAAATAATTACCTTTAACTGACTCATCTAAACTGCCTAACATTACAAGCATTTTCATTTTATCAAAATCAACGGTATCTATCATTTCTTGTTCTTCTTTGGTAAGAAGTGATGAACTTACAACTTTATTAAACAAACTAATATCTTCATTAGTAAAATATTCATAATAATTTTCAAAAGTTGATAAATCATTTTGAATAATTACTGTATCTTTATATTCTACTTCATATTCTTCATTTATATAATATACAGATATTTCATATTTACCATTTGCTAATTCACTAAAATTAAGTTCATTATTAAAATTATATGGATATAAAACTACTTCATTATTTATAACAAATTTATAATATCCACCTTTTATACTTTCATCTGATAAATTACCTTTATTTAAGTTAACATCAAATGAAACAATTCCACCTTCAGTAGCTATATACTCTCCTTCTACTTCTGGATTTGAAATAATAGAACCATCTACTTCAAGTGTAATACCATATGGAATTTCATCTTCAACAACTTCTAATTGTTTAGAAGCAAGTGATTCTAAGTCATTTTTTATAACAACATTTTCTAAGTATTCTGATTCATTTGATTCAAGCATACTTCCACTAACATCATATACTTTAGTATCTACTAGATAAGTTCCATTATAACCATAACCGAAGTTAGTAAATTCAAAACTTACTTCATCATTGTTTAATTTCGCACCATCTACTAATTTATATTCATATATACTTTTTTCTTCACCAGTTACATATTTAAAAGTAAGTGAAGTATATATAATATAACTACTAGTGGTTAAGTCTTCAAATTCTTCAGTAAAATTACTAGCTGAAATATTAACAGTAATATTTTCTCTATCTTTATTTCCTAATACTTCTATTTCATCAATTTTAGAAGTATTTGCATCTATTTCATCAGCAATTACTTTAATTGGAGAAGATATTTGAGAAAATACTACACACACTAGTACTAAAAATTTTAGTATTTTTTTCATCATCCATTTCCTTTCTCTAAATTTTATTTTGTTTTTATATGCTCCCCTGAACAACACCTCTTTTCTACTAGACCATATTGTCTATGGTCTTCAATCATAATAAGTATATCATAAAAGGCTATTTGAGAATTATATTTGACATTTTTTTTACACCGAAATTAAAAAAATACTTATTAAATTAAAATCTTTGATTATTTTTATAACTATTTAAAGTCTTATTAAGCAAAAAATATTGACTATATAACCAAATTATTATAAAATATTAATGCATTTAGCAGCGTTATTCTAATATTTTGTAATGTGTTATGGACAAGTAATTATCTGCTGCATAACGAAAGGACAACAAAAACACCCTATGAAATAATTAGAATCCTCTAAAAGCAGAAGGAGGAAATAAAAATGGCAAGATATACAGGGCCAAACAACAAAAAAGCAAGAAGAGTTTCTTTCTCTATTTTAGAAAATGGTAAAGATATTGCTAAAAGACCTTATGGTCCAGGGCAACATGGTCAAGATAAGAAAAGAAAACCTTCAAACTATTCAGTACAATTAACAGAAAAACAAAAAGCTAGATTTATGTATGGAATTAGTGAAAAACAATTCAAAAAATTAGTTAATGAGTCTGGTAAGATGAAAGGTGTTCATGGTGAAAACTTATTAATTTTACTAGAAAGTAGACTTGATAACATCGTTTATAGAATTGGATTTGCTACTACTAGAAGAGGGGCAAGACAACTTGTTAACCATGGGCACATTTTAGTTAATGGTAAAAAAGTTGACATTCCATCATATAGAGTAAAAGTTGGAGATGTTATTACTTTAAAAGAAACATCTATGAATCATCCAGCAGTAGTTGCTTCACTAGAATCAATTAGTAAAAGAGTTGATTTTATATCTTATGACGCTAATAAGAAAGAAGCTGTTTATGTAAGATATCCTGAAAGAAGCGAATTAAATGCTGATATAAACGAAGCGTTAATTGTAGAATTCTATAGTAGAGTTTAATTTAAACTCTACTTTTTTTATTTTTAAGGAAAGTTCGATTTTACAAAAAAAACATTGACAAACAAACGTACGTGTTATATAATGTGATCACAGGTGGTGATAAACAACATGAAAATATATAAGTCCTATAAATTTAGAATGTACCCAAATGAGGAACAAAAA
>CALVSZ010000053.1 GCA_944359705.1 uncultured Bacilli bacterium
AAAAACAACTTTCTAAAATTTACCAAAAACCTACAAAATTTTTTACCAAAAACCTACAAAAAAATTTGACATTTACAACTTATATAAAACTCTATAGAAGAATTAACTTCTAGAGAGTTTTTGTGATACAATCTAATTGACGAAAGAAGACGTATCACATAAAATATTTTATTATAAAAAAGGCTTTTTTTTAGTATCCTCAAACACTTGATATAAGAAATTTGAAAAAATTGCTATTTTTATCAGTTTCTATTTTAACATTTATAGATGGTACTTCTAGTTAATATTTATTGCTCTCAAATAAAAAGTTCGAGTTTTCTATCAATCTGGTGCGTGAGTTAAACACGTTTGGAAATTTTTATTTAGGTTAATTCCATTACATTATACTACATAGTTTACATTTTGAAACAAGGGAATGTCTATTTTACATAAAAATTATGAATTTCTTAAAAATATGGTATAATTATAATAGATAAGGAGGTATTTATATATGAAGAATGAAGGTTATCAGGTTTTTACGATAGATGTAGAAAATAAAAGAATATTTGTAACAAGAAAACCAATAGTTCCAAAAGATAAAGATGATGAACTAATAATGCAAATAGATAAAAAAATGGAAGAAGCAGTTTTTGTAGATTTACTTCGCACAAATCCGGATTTTAGAGCATCAGATTGTGAAGTCGTAGATATGACTGATTGGGAATATGAAAATTCAGAAGATTTATGGAAGCAGATTCGCAATTATGAATCTTCACCAAAAAGAAGATAAAAGTTGTGATAAGTTTTGTTGATTTTGATTATTTTATTTATGGTATTGATAAAATAAGAAGAGAGTATTTTAGTAAATGCTAGAATTGAAAAAGTAGAAACTGTGACAATAATAAATGATATGCATAAAAATAATGATAAAAATTAAATAAAGTAAAAAAACAATGAAAAGATTAACTCATTGTTTTTTTTATATTAATGAAAAGCTAACATTTCTATTATAATTTATTGCTCTCAAATAAAAAGTTCGAGTTTCCTATCAATCTGGTGCCATCTGTAAGAATCGAACTTACAACTAATCCTTACCATGGATTTGTTATGCCATTTAACTAAGACGGCTTATGGTGCTGAAAACAGGACTTGAACCTGCGACCTATTGATTACGAGACAATTGCTCTACCAACTGAGCTATTTCAGCAAATGGTGGAGGCGAGGGGAATCGAACCCCTGTCCAGAAATCATCTAATTAAAAATTCTACAAGTTTAGTTAGTTATTTAATATCAATATATAAATATTAACTAACAAATAATTATATATCTATACTATTATATTCATTGATTGCTATAGTAATTACAAACAATATAGCTTACTGTATAAGTCCTTGTTATTTCCCGTAAGCAAAGAAATAGAAGAACCTGTAGTTATACCTATCTATTAAGCATAAGCTACAGCATTATTATAGCTGTTTCCAGTTATTTTTAATTTAGTCTTTTACGTAGTACAATACGACTTGCCTTTAAAACTGAGAGTATTCCTGTCGAAGCCTAAACGCCCCCATATGTCATAATTATATCATATGAAAAAGAAAAAGAAAATAGCTAAATTTTAACTATTTTCCTTCTTTTATTATAAATCTAACACCTCTTTTCTTGTCGTTTTCTATTATTATATCGTATTCTAAAAAATGTAGCGTTTTTTTTACAATAGAAAGGCCAAGTCCAAATACGCCTTTAATGCCTTTTTCGTATGGAGTGAAAATATTATTTAAGACATTATCATCGATATTTGGTCCATCGTTATATAAAATTATTTTATTATTTTTTACTGATATTTTTATTATTTTATCAGCATATCGCATAAAATTACTTAAAATATTATCTATAATTGCTTCCCACATATCGGAACTACCACGAAATATTGTGTTTTTACTATCTATATCTAGAACAAATTTTATATCTGGACGTGTTAATTTGAATTTATCAACTGCTGCATATATCGTCTTGCCTACATCATACTGTATTTTCAAATTTTCTTTTTTGTCCTGAATATAATTAAGTTTATTTAAATATAATAAGGAGTGAACTTTTATTTCTAATTTTTTTAATTGTTCTTTAATGATAGTTATAGTTTTATCTTTGGTTTCAATTCCATCTTCGGAAGCTTCAATATAAGATTTCATAACAGTTATAGGAGTTTTAAAGTCATGAGATATATTTTGATACATTTGATTTTTATATTCTTCTTGCTCTTTTAAATAATCATGCATATTATCAATTGCGATAGCAAGAGAATTAAGTTCGTCTTCATAAAAACTTTTATTTGAAAAATAAGTAAAATTATCGTTATCTATATTGTCAATGTTGTGCTTTAATTTTTTAATTCTACTAACCAAATTATTAGACCAAGTCATGATTAAAAGGGATATTAAGATAAATGTAATTCCAACAACAATAATAATCATAAGAAGAATATCTTGTCGCATAATATTTATATATTTGTCGTTAGTTATAGCAATCTTTATTACATTTTCAGTTTTAGAAGTATTGTAATAGTAGGTATTTAATTTGTATTTAAATTTCCCATAATCATTATCTATTTTATCTAATAAATCGTCTATTTTTTTTATATCGATAATTTTTGATAAATTGTCAGAAACCATAACTGTATCATTATTATTTATATAAATATAAGCTACTTCGGAGTTAATAGTACTTGTATTTATGTTGTCTCCAACAATATAAAGTGGTTGTTTTAAATAACTATATATATTTTCTTCATAAATTGGGAGTAGTGTTTTTGGAAGGATTATTCCAAGTGATATTATTATCAGACTTACGACAATTATATATATGTATAATAGTTGGTCTGTTAAAGACTTTTTACTTTTCATGAAAGTCTATACCCATATCCATATATAGTGTGTATTTTTAACCTAGGCATTTTTTTTCTAAGACGTCTTACTAAATCATCAACTACACGATCATTACCAAAATAGTCATTTCCCCAAATTAAATTTAAAATATCATCTCTTGAAAATTGTTTATTAATATTTGTTGTAAATAAATACAACAAATCAAATTCAAGTGTTGTTAAACTTAATTCTTGGGAATTATCAAATACTAATCTTTTTTTTGTATCTATTTCGTAACCATTATATGTTAATTTAGAACTTTCCGTAGAATAAATGCGCTTAATCATTTTATTTACTCTTAATACCAATTCCTTGGGAGAGTATGGTTTAGTAATGTAATCATCACTTCCTAGTTCTAAACCAATGATTCTATCTAAATCTTTATCTCTAGCAGATGTAAAAATTACTGGAACAATGTCATCTGATTCTCTAATTTTTTTTATTATATCATAACCACTAATGTCATCTCCTAACATAATATCGAGTATCCAAAGATGAACATTTTGATTGACATTCATTAATGCGTCTTTGCCATTAGTATAACTAATAACATTGTATCCTTCCTTTTCCAAATAGGTCTTTATTAAATTGTTTAAATCTACCTCATCTTCTACTAGGGCTATTGAATACATACTTTTGTCCATAATATCACCACCGCTAACTTTAGTATATCACTAAAGATGTATTTTTTCTAGTATGAATTATTTATGATTTTTATCATCTATCACCTCTTTTCTGTACCCATTATATTATTAAATTGTCAAAAAATTATCAAATAAATATGTGAAATTATGTGAATTAAATAAAATAAAAAAAAGCCTATTTTGACTTTTCTTCAACAATTGCTCCATAGTAGCATCCTTCAATAGCATCCATTACATCTGATTTTAAATTTTCATCAATTGTTTCCTTTTTGCAGTATGCTTTTCCATCATCATTAAAATCAAAAACATCTGGAACGATGCTAACGCAATTTCCACATCCAACGCATTTATCTTCTAATACTTTTACTTTCATATTATCCCTCTTTCCTAATAATAATTATATAGAGGAAAATTCAAAAAATCAATAAAATTATTTTAAATAGTAAAAAAATATGATATCATATATGTAGTAGAAGGTGGAATTTATGGAAAGTAGAATGGATAAATATTACAAGAGTGATATTTCAGATTGCAGTAGAAGCAAAAGAAATTCAAAATTGTATAAAGATATTTATGGTGATTATAGTAATTTAGAGCGTTTACCTATTTCAGAAAATAGTAGTGAAATAAATATGAGTGATTTAAATAAAATGATAAGTAGTAGGGAAGAATATAAAAAAGCAAAGGAACTTTCTGCTATAACTAATAAGTCAATAAAATTAGATGAAGAAGTAGAAGTAAAAACTTCTGATAATAAAAAAGTTTATGATATAAATGAATTAATTGAAAAAGCTAGAATGGATAATGCAAAAGCTAAAGAAATGATGAACAAAGATAACAGAAAGCATAGCTTTTTAGATGAATTAGAAGTATCAGAAGAAACAGTAAAAAAGATAAAAGAAAAACATCAAAATTTAGAAAATGAAGAAAATTTGGAGAAAACAGTAATAAATACGTCATCTCTTCCATTAGATATTTTATCAGACTTAAAACCAAGTGGAAATACCGTTGTTATGGAGCCAATGAAGGATGAGAATAAAAAAACGAGTGATGATATACCGTTAGATAAAGCAATTATTGATAATATGTCAGATGATGCAAAAGAACAATTTTACAGTAATTCATATTCATTTACTAAGGATGATTTTTTTGATGATGACGATGAACTAAAAAGTAGTGGACATGTATTTATAAAAATATTAATAGTTATTTTATTAATTGCTATAATAGCAGGGGCATTATATATAATTTTTAATGTTTTACAATAAATTATTAATCTTTTTTTGTAAAATAATAATTAATGGTTATACTAAAAGTGAATAAAAGAGGTGTATTATGAAAAAAACTAAAAAAAGGAAATTAAAAATTGGAAGAATAATTGTAGTATGTACAATTTTAATAGCTGTAATATTTTTATTAGTATTATTATTAAAAGGAACTGGCAAAATTATAAGTAAAGAAGAAACAAAATTTTTGGCCAGTAATGTATATGAAGTAGTGCTATATGATTATGATAAAGAAAATCAAATAATTAAAGAAAATCAAAAAGTAGTAAGGGGATTAGAAGTTAAAGCTAAGACTGATGATGGAATAACTATTGATGAAAAAAAATATATTCCAATTACATTTAATAAAGAAAATTATTACGTATTAGATAGTTCACTAGTAAATACTAAAGAAGAATCTGTTTTAGAAAAAGTAATATATGTTAGAACTCCTGCTTCAATTTTAGAAAGTACAGATAACCCTAAGATAATTTCTCAAGGTTCTAAGGGGCAAGCTTTAGAAGTTATATCTTATGATAATATTGATGAAGAAGGAAAAGTAAATACCTATAAAGTTAAAGTGGATGATAAAGAAGGATATATATATGGAAAATACATTGAATTAAATGAAGAAGAAGCTAAAAAGAATTATGAAGCAGAAAAATATGATGCGATACATTCTAAAATAAAAAATAGTTATGGTGGGGGAGACGCAATTGACTTGGATTTCTATCCTGTTGAAAAAGTATCTTTTGAAGATAATAAGATGCCAAATGCTGTATATTCACTATATTTAAATGGGGGAGTAATTGGAAGTGTTGATGCTTATATAGAATATGCTAAAACAACTAAAATAAATGCATTTGTCGTAGATATTGTAGATGATACGGCAATTTCATATCCATCTGATGTTATGAAAGAAATAAGTCCTACTTCTTATGGACATGCAATTAATAGTGTTGATGACTATAAAAATGCTATTCAAAAAATAAAAGATGCTGGATTTTATGTAATTGGAAGAATTACTGTATTTAAGGATAGTTATTATGTAACAGATCACCCAGAAAATGCTATATCTTCTAAGACTTCAGGAAATCCATTTAAACATAATAGTGCTTATTGGCCAAGTGCATATTCAAGAGATGTATGGTATTATAAAGTAGCACTTGCCAAGGAAGCAGTTGAATGGTTTGGTTTTAATGAAATAAATTATGATTATGTAAGATTTCCTGATCGCATGATGTCGGTTGAAGACAGTGTTAATTTACATAATACTTACGAAGAAAGTAAAGTACAAGCTATTCAAAGATTTGTACAATATGCAACCGATGAAATTCATAAGGTAAATGCTTATGTGTCAGTTGATGTATTTGGAGAATCAACTAATGGTAGTTATACAACAGCATATGGTCAATATTGGCCTGCTATCTCAAATGTTGTAGATGTAATAAGTGGTATGCCTTATCCCGATCATTTTTCTAATGGATACTATGGTATAAGCAAGCCATGGAATCATCCTTATGAACTTATGTATAATTGGGCAAGTGAAGCTATGAAGAGACAAGAAGAGTGCCCAACACCAGCAGTAGTTAGGACATGGATACAAGCCTATGATGTTATGACTTATGTTGATTCTAATGGTATTGATTATAATGCCGAAAACGTAGAAAAAGAAATAGAAGGTTTATATGATGCTGGAGCAATGGGAGGATATATTACATGGAATTCTGGTTCTAACTTATCTAAATATAAACTTCAAAAAGGGGCCTTTGATAGAGATTATTATAAGGAGTATAACAATGGAGATAATAACTGATAGTAATAAATATGAATTAATAATTAATCATAAAAATGGCTTTGATAAAGATGATTTTATATCTAAATGTACTGATTACTTTGATGATTATGATTATATAGTAGGGGACATTGCTTATAACAAATTAAGATTAAAGGGATTTTATGAAAGTACTAACCCAAAAGTAAAAGGTTTAAACGATTATAAAAATTTAGACAAATACTTAAAAGAAAACTGTGCTAATGATTGTAAATATTTTATTTTAAAGAAATTATAAAATTTATGTTAAAATATAACAAAATAAAAACTGATTTTGGATACACAATAAATATTTATGACAGTAACAAAATATTAACAATAACTTTTGGGGGCAATTTAGATTTATATTGGTATTTAAGCAGCAAAGAAAAAAAGGAAGTAGATACATTTGAAATTACAAAAGAAAATTACTTCCTTTATTCTTTATTTGATATTCTGTATAATGATATAGTTAATTGTAATTTATTCAAAGTATATGATGAAGAATTATCATTTGTTAATTCTATAAAGGAATTACAAAAGATATATAATAGAAAGAAAGAATTAAATATAATATTTAGTGAATATGAAGAATATAAAAGATTATATAATGGAGAGTATATTTGTTGGTATAGTGATGATGATTCAATTGAAGATGCTAACTATGTAAAAATAATAAAGGATGATGACAAATATATATTAGAGTTTTTTTCTAATTTTAAATCAAATACTTTATGGTTAAGTAATACAATTAGATTTAGAAATAGTGGTAGTAGATATATGCCGTTTAATATGATTTTTATGGAGATGTATAATAGTTTATGTACTAGTGATTATGATGAAAATCAAATACATATAGAAGAATATTTATATAAAAAGAAAAAAAGATAGTTAATAACTATCTTTTTAAATACATAAATGGTGTCCCGTTGGAGATTCGAACTCCAGACCCTTTGATTAAAAGTCAAATGCTCTACCGACTGAGCTAACGGAACATTGTGGTTGCCTCGGCTAGATTCGAACTAGCGCATGCCACAGTCAAAGTGTGGTGCCTTACCGCTTGGCTACGAGGCAATCTAGCTTACTACTATATAAGAGTGGTGGAGGGACATGGATTTGAACCATGGAACCCGAAGGAACAGATTTACAGTCTGCCGCGTTTGACCACTTCGCTATCCCTCCAAAAAAAAGATGGTGCCGAAAACAGGAATTGAACCCGTAACCTACTGATTACAAGTCAGTTGCTCTACCAATTGAGCTATTTCGGCATAAAAATGGTGGGCGATATAGGACTCGAACCTATGACCCCTTGCTTGTAAGGCAAGTGCTCTAACCAACTGAGCTAATCGCCCATTTCCTCTTGACAAGTAATAATATATCATTTATATAATTGGGTGTCAAGACTTTTAATAAAAAAACATATATTTTTTTACATTTTATCCATTATTTCTTTAATTTTATCATTTATCCATAATTCTAAATGCTCTTTTAGTGGTTCAAATCCACTTTTAGTTTCTGCTAATCTTTTAAGTTTGGAACCATCATCCTTATAATTAATATCTTTAATACTTAACTTTAATTGATTTTCTCTCTCATCAATATCAATTACCTCGGCATAAATATCATCACCAATATGTACATATTCATTTATATCCTTGACAAATCCATATGATATTTCAGATATGTGAATTAAGCCATTATATTTATCATTGCAAGAAACAAAAACTCCATATGGCTGAACTCCAGTTACTTTAACCTTAATAACATCATTTTCTTTAATACTTAACATAACATCACCACATGAAGATATTATAGCATATTTTATAAAAAATAGCATATTTATTGCATAAATTAAAAAAAATATATATAATTAATAACGGTGATCAAGAAATGGAAAATAAAGAAATAATTGGAAAAATAACTGAAGTTATTGATAAAGTAAAACCTTATCTAGAAGCAGATGGTGGTAGTATTAATTTTAATAAATACGAAAATGGGGTTGTATATGTTTCATTAAAAGGATCATGTAGTGGCTGCCCAATGGCATCTATTACATTAAAGGAAATGATTGAAAATGTGTTAACTTCTGAAATACCAGAAATAATTAAAGTTGTAAACGAGGATTAACTCGTTTTTTTCATAATCCATTCAACTTCCGGTATTGGATAAAATTTATTTAGAAATATAAATATATTTTTTAAATATATCTCATAATCTTTAATTCTACTAATTAATTCTAAAATTTTTTCTTCTTTAATGTTATTAGTAATTATTTGATCGTACATATCTAAATAAAAACTTGGATATAATAATCTTCCAAATAATAATCTAATTCCATATTTAGAAAAATAATTTCTTTTAAAATAATCATTTAATTCATCATATATATTGAAGTTATCAGTGAAAAAAGATAATTTAATATATTCAGCAATATCTCTAGATTTATGATCGATAATTATATTTAGAGGATTAAATAAAGAGTACGTATTGTTATTATAAATTAATTTATCATGTGATATCGTATAATTATCAGAATATTCCTTTTTTTCTTCATTATAAGTATTTCTAATATAACTAATAGCATTTTCACACATTCCTACAAAATAACTAAAAGATTCAACAATAATAGGATACTTTTTCCCGTTTTGGTTAATGTGATATTCTAAGTAATCAATACGTTTTGACCATAAGATATCCCACTTATCTCTAACTAACTCCTTATAATAATAATTTATGTCTGTTTTTTCAATATCTATTAAATTAATACTTTTATTATCAGGAATGTTTATTTTATATAAAATATATGGAACATTATCTATATAAGTAATAATCTTATTATCCTTATTTAATAAAATATTATGAACGGGTATACCTAAAGATAGCATATAATTATTTAATTTATATATATCGTCAATTTCATTATTATTACGGTAATATATAATAAGATGATATAAGATATTATTAATATAAAAATAATAATATCCATTAGTATTATTTATTTTTTTAGGCTTTAAATTGTAATAGAATAAAATAGCATTAATCATAGATATCCCTCATTAAATTTTATGAAAAGTACTAAATAATATGTGCTATAATGTATAGTATTTTATGGCACATTTTTCGAATAAGAAAAATGTGTTATAAAATTATTGTACCAAATTTCTAAC
>CALVSZ010000054.1 GCA_944359705.1 uncultured Bacilli bacterium
TACTAATTTTTATAATAGGACATTTTGTTTTGTAAACGAAAGTGCAAAAGCGGACATTTTGAAAAAAAAGTCACATACTAGTCAACATTTTTCAAAATTATTACACTTTTTTTACCGTACTTTTTTTCCTTTATTATAGATAAATTATAAACATTATCTATTCTATCAAATTCAAACTCTAATACTAAAATTCCATTACTATTTAATAATTTATTTTCTGATACTAGTTTAATTATATTTTCTATTATTTGATACTTATATGGTGGATCTACAAATATAATATCAAACTTTAGATTATTTTTAATAAAATAGTTTAACGCATTTATATAATCTTCATTTAATACTACACATTTATCATCAATATTCATTTTATTAATATTATTATTAATGCATTTAATCGCTTCTTTACTATTATCTACAAAATAACATTTACTTGCACCATTACTAATTGCTTCAATTCCTAAATTACCAGTACCTGCAAATAAATCTAATACAACACCTTCTCTAATATAATTTTGAATTGTTCCAAAGACTGATTCTTTTACTCTATTCATAGTGGGTCTAGTACCAACTATATCATACCCTTCAATATTTCTACCTTTTAAAAAACCACTTATAACCCTCATTAAATCACCTTACTTATTCGCTATAAAATTGATAATTGAATCTAAATTTATTTTTGATATTAATATTAAAATAGCAGCCATACTTAGAAAAGGCCCAAACGGTATCATATTATCTTTTTTCATAAATAATATTACAAGAGCAATAGGAAATGCTATAAAAGTTGCAATAAATATTGATACTACTGCCATATCAAATCCTATTACTAATCCAAAGAAAAACATTAATTTAATATCTCCGCCGCCTAAAGATTCTTTTTTAAAAAGAAAGTCCCCAATTATTTTCAGAGCATACATAGCGGCAAAAGCAAAAGCGGCATCCACTACATGTAATGTAGTACTATCTAATCCTTCTAATATAAAAGATATAATTATTATTAAAACACTTCCAAACATTAATACTTCATCTAAAATAATCATATATTCAATATCGCTTACAATTACTGTTATTAATATAGATACAAAAATTAAGCTAATAACAAGTTTAGATGACAAAGAAAATTCATTATAGCATACTGCAAATAAAATACCAGTTACTATTTCAATTATCAAATAACTAATTGGAATATGGGCTTCACATTCCCGACATCTTCCCCTTTGAATTAAATAAGATACTATAGGAATGAGTTCATACCATTTTAACTTATGATTACAAATAGGGCAATGGGATGATGGATATATAATCGATTCGTTATGAGCAAGTCTTGTTGCTACTACATGGAGAAATGAACCAATTAGACTTCCAAATATAAAAAATATTACATAATACATATTATACCTCTATTCTATAAAATACCTTCATACATTGAGAACATTGGAATAACTACTGATAAAAGTATTATACCTACAATAACTGCCAAAGATACAATCATAACTGGCTCAATTAAACTTTTAAGTTGTGTAACAAGTGTTTTTTGTTCAATACTATAATAATCACACACTGTCTGCATCATTGGTCCTAATCTTCCCGTATTCTCTCCAGTTAATAACATTTCGTAAGCTGTTCCTGGAAAAGCCCAACTTCCTTTAAATGCTTTGGATAACCCTTCACCAGTACTTAAATTAGTAATAGCATTATTTATTAGCACCTTATAAATTTCATTATTAGTAATATTTCTTAAAATGTTCATACTATCTGTAATAAATACATCATGATTAACTAAAGAAGCAAAAGTACTTGTAAACATAATTATTTCTTTATATTTTATAATACTACTTATTACAGGAATATGCATAAGAAACCACTGAATCCCATATCTAACAGATGAAACATTTTTATAAAGAAAGATAACTGCGATAATTACAAAAACAATTGCCACGATTAGCCAAACCCAATTAAGGATTATAAAATCACTAACATTAATAATAGCTACTGTTATTGCAGGTAAGTCAAGTCCTGATTCTCTATACATTTCAACAAAATCAGGTACAACATATGTTAATATAAATGTTAAAATTGCTATTGCAAATACTAAAATAACTGTAGGATAAGTCATTGCACTAATTATTTGTTTCCTAGTTTCTTCAGCATTTTTAAAATATACTGCCATATCATCTAAAACAGAAGTAATATCACCAGTCAATTCAGAAGTCTTGACCATGTTAATAAGTAGTTTATCAAAAACATTTCCTTGTCTTTCTAACGCTTGACTAAAAGAAGCACCGGAACTAAGTTCAAAAACAATTCTTTGATAAAGATATCTATCTGCTCTTTTTTTAGCTTGTCTACTAAGAATTCCCATCGCATTAGATAAAGGAATACCTGCTTTTAAATAAGTAGATAATTGCGTTAAAAAGAATGTTAACTCTTTTCCCTTCATTTTCCCCCTAGGTGCTAAAGCCGCTAACCCTAGAGAACTAGATACTTTGTCTTCTTCAATTTTTATAACTTCGTATCCTTGGTTTTGTAAAAATGTTTGTACTTCAATCTTACTAAATGCGTCAAAATATCCTTTTATTTCTCTTCCATCACTATCTTTTACAGTATAATTAAAGCGTATCTGTTTTACCGTTTTTTCTTTATTTTCATTAGTATTAGGTGCTACTTCTACTTTATTAATATTTTTCTTTTTCTTACTAAACACAATATCGCCTCTATTCCTATCATAATAATTTTAACATAATATTTATTTTTTTTCACTATTTTTAAAAAACTAATAAAAAAAATTGAAGAATTGTCTTCAACTTTTTAATTATTAATACTACTCATTAAAATATTTTTATAAACATTACGTTCTTCTTCTGATAATACTGATAATAAATTTTCATCTAATAAATCATTTAATGTTATATTTGGCTTATAGCTATTTAACATTAATATTTGTTTTAAAATATTATTAAACATCTTATATTCATTTAAAGTATAATTACATACACTTGCTGGCTCGTTATTATTAGATGGAACTTCTATTTCTGGAACAGTATTATTATTTATTTCAACACTAGTAGTTGGCATAGCTTCATCTTTTAACTCTTCTATACTATCTGAAACTCTACTATTAACTACACGTGTGTTTTTATAACGAATGTATTCGTATATTGAATTACTTATACTATTTATAGTTAGCATAATTAACCATAATACAAACATTAATAAGTTTAATTGTAAAACAGTAATTACCGATGTATTAGTATACAAACTATTACTATCAAAAACGTTAATACCATTTGTAAAGACTAAATACATAAATGTAATAAACAAATAAGTAAAAGCAAAAAATGATATTAAATTAATTATTTTATAACTTTTTTTCATTCTAAAATGCACTATTGATGCTATAAAAGCTATAATCATAATTCCAAATATAAACATATATACTCCAAATGATGGAAAATAAATATTTTTAAAAATTAAGTCTATTAATTCATCTTTTATTGCTACTACACTATCAGTATGTTTTAATACTAGAATTGAAATAGCCACTGTTTCTATTAAAATATTACATAAGACTAATTTCTTTTTACTTATCTGTTTTCCCATATATAATAATACTGTTAATATCATTGCAACAATTACACCTACAAGTAATTGTGATGATGTTATTAAATTTAATAACATTTCTAATTTATCAATTATATTTGTATAACTCATTTTTTGCCCCCCCTTTTACACTCTTTCTAATATATAAATGGTTTGTGTTGTCTCATCATCTTTAGTACAAGTAATTAATGTAAGAACACTCTTATTAGGATTTCTTTTAATAAGTACGTCGCCATCTTTAGCTTCTGTATATATATTAACTATTTTATACTCGTATTTAATGTTTTTATAATTGATATATGCAACGTCTCCAATTGAAAGTTTCCATAAATTTCCAAAATAACTATTGAAATAATTTCCTGAATGTCCTGCAATAATTACATTACCATTATCTTCATCTGGATAAGATGACTCATTTAACATCTTAATATTAGTATATAATTTATTCAAGCTAGAACTTTTATCATAAAATCCTCTAGAAAAATCTATTTTAGGAATTTCTAAAGTTGCAATATAATATTCATAAACTTGACTATTATCAATATTTGTTTGATTTTCTTCTTCTATACTCGTACTTGTTTCTTCTTCATCTGTCTCTTCATCAACAAAATCAATATTAACATTTTCACTTTCCTCTTTATCCTTTAATATACTCATATTAATTTCACTATAGACTTGATCTCTCTCATCATTAATGAAATTATTTAAGAGAAAGCCAATGCCCACTATTATAAGCATGACACTGGCTACAATATTCATCTTTAAATTATTTTGCATTTGCTTTAGAATTTTTAAATATTAATATTGATCCTAAAGAAATTACTAATAATCCTATAATACTTGTTGTCATTGTAGCAAATGATGAAGTTGGTTCAACCGGAACTTCTACTACGCTTTCAACTTCGTTGTACATAACTACTTTTTGATTAACACCATACTCTTTTAATTCAAAAGTTATAGTCTCTTGACTTAATGTATAACCTTCAGGTGCCTTTTCCTCAGTTAAAGTATAAATACCAAGTTCAAGATTAGTAATAATATGTGGTTCATTTGTAGAAACCCATTTATCTATAACTTCTCCTTTTTCATTTTTCAATGTAAGAGTTGCGCCTGGTAATTCTTTTTTAGTAGCAAGATCTTGCTTACTAATTTCAACTGTTACTCCTTCTTTTGGTGGAATTTCAGGTTCATCAGGTTTTTCAATTGTTAATCTCATACTTATTGAATCATTTAATGTTTTTGTTTCAACTACTGGATAAGCAACTGGTTGATATCCTTTAACTTCAGGATTATATATATATGTTTTTGTAGTTGTGGCAGTACCATTTACATTTAATTTAAGATTAATGGTTTCGCCTGGTTCAACACTACTTGCTAAAACTTTTACATATACTCCGCCATTTCCTTTTTCAACAATAACTTTAGAATTAGCATTTTCTAATTTAACATTATAGTCTATATTTGAATTAATTTTAATTAAATTAGATACATAGTATTCTTCATTTGAATCTAATGAGAAAGAAACATTAGATGTAACAATTGATAAACTGCCTTCATCATTACTAGTAGATGTTGCCTTTTTAGCTTCGCTTACTAAATTTCTAATTTTAGTAGCAACACTATTACTATTATTTTGTGAACTATATACAGCAGTTCTTAAATTTTTAAGTGCATTATCTACGTCATTTTTCATAGCTCCAATATCTTCTAAATATAACCAAAGAGCTGATTGTGTAATGAAATAATCATTAGTGTTTGCATTATTTACTCCTGAATTAACGATATATGCAACACCTTTATCTTTTGTTTCAGATACTTTAACATAATTAGTATTAGCAGGTCTTAATAATGTAATATCCATACAATATACAAATTTACCATCAGAAGTTTTCTTATATGAATAATTATTTGCAATATTTAACGGATTTACCTTATATCCCATCGATGTAGAATTAACTTTAATTTTTTCTGGAACACTAGTTGCTGCATTTACTACTAAAGTACCTGTTAAAAAGATAGCAAATACTAGAACTAGAGTTTTTAAAATACTTGTTCTTTTCATTTTAACATCTCCCCCTTTGAAAAGCAATTATAATATACCATATTTTAAGGCTTTTGTCAAGTTTTTACAAACATTTGTACTTTAAAAAGATAATTAAATAAATTTTATTCGCATAATGTCATCTTTGTATACTTCTTTATTTAACTTAAATCGAACGATTTGTTCAGGATGATTAGCAACTTCCAATAAATTACCTTCTTCATCATATATATCAGGAATAATAAAAGAAAAAGCATTAATATTAGGGCCAAACATTTCTACTTCTAACCCTTTTTTAAAATAATTTTTTTGAATTAAACTAACCATTTGGGTATTCATATCATAATCTAAGACAATTCCAAGAAAATCTTGATTAGATACTTCTTGCCTTCCTAAAAAGTATTGTCCTTCTACGCCTGGAAATTTATTAAAAAATTGGTCTGTACTTTCCCTATTAGCTACTCTATTCAATATTTTACTATAATATTCTATTTTATCTTTTGTTAAATTATTGTTATAATACTCATCTATTGCTTCTCTATAAGTGCTAATCACTGTAGCAATATAATAGTTAGATCTCATTCTTCCTTCTACTTTTAAGCTAGCAATACCTATATCTATCATTTCTCCAATATATTTAATTAAAGATAAATCTTTAGTTGACATTGTAAATTCGGTATCAGATTCTACTTTCTTTTTATCTTTATCATATAACGGGAAAGTCCATCTGCATATTTGAGCACACCCTCCACGATTAGCATCTCTTCCTGTAAAGTAATTAGATAATACGCATCTTCCAGAATAAGAAGAACACATTGCACCATGAACAAAACATTCTATATCTATACCTGTTTTATCAATTATTTCTTTTATTTCTTCTTTAGAAGTCTCTCTTCCTAACACTACTCTTTCACATCCCATATTTTTCCAAAATAATACGTCCTCATAATTTAGAGAAGATATTTGTGTAGACATATGAATAGCAATATTAATATTATTTTTTTTAACTATATCTATTACAAGTGGATCAGATACTATTATTGCATCAACTCCACACTCTTCTAAATTTATTAAATATTCTTTTAAGTTATTTACATCTTCATTATGAAAAGCTATATTAACTGTTACATGCACTTTTTTACCTAAACTATGAGCATAAGTGCAAGCATATGCAATTTCCTCAATACTAAAATTAGTAGCATTAGCTCTTAAAGAAAAATTACGACCGCCAATATAACAAGCATCTGCGCCATATAAAAATGCTATTTTTAATTTTTCTAAATTCCCGGCTGGGCTTAATAATTCAATTCTTTTATTCATTATTCTTCACCTTATATATTGTTTTAGTATTAAAAAATCCTATATATTCTTCTTTATTAGATTTTGTTTTATTAATAAAGCTATTTAAAACATTCATAAATTCACTATTATCTATATTAAAGCTATCTATAACGATGTAATCAATACTTCTTAATTCGTCTATTTTATTTATTAAATTTACAGGTTTACTTGTATAGATGATACTTCCATTATTACTTTCTAAAACTGGATATTCTTCATCATTATGTTTCATATAATATAAATTATCTTCCTTATTTTTATTAATATAATTAAAATAATTAGTTAATAAATACCTTCTTGAATAAAATATTGGTAAATATCCATAGCCCATAAACATTATTTCCATATTAGTATTATTTTTTATATCAAGTAATTCTTCTTTTGTAATATAAAAAGAAAAAAAAGAGCCTTTAACTCCACTATTATAATAAAAATTATTACTATAAATACTTGTATTTAAATGTTCTTGCATTATAACTAAATCTTTTGTTATTCCAAGCCTTTTAGCAATATTTATTACTCCAACATTATAAAATAAAATCTTACTAATATTTAGTTTATTAAGTTCCATTAAAACTTCTTCTAAATAGGGAATATCTTTATTATGAATCATTTTATTAACTGATACTATTATTTCCTTATCAGTAGATTTAATTATCTTTTTTAACTTATTTATATCTACTTGCAAACTAGGAAATACTGATAAATTTTTTATACCTACAATTATTCCATCTATATTAGTTTTTAATACTTCTTCTAAATTATCGTTAGTGGGGCATACTACTAACTTATTATCTTTTCTTTTAGATATCGAAATAGTATCACCTAGAGGTATATATGTAGTTATAAATTCTTTATTATTATTTAAAAACTCAATATACTCTTTTATATGTCTAACAATTCCTCTTTGATTTTTAGTTTTTATTAATGTTTCATCTTCAACTAGTCCATGGAAAGACAAATTATCAGTAATAATTACTCCATTAGGATTTAGATTATTTTTAAATTTATTAAAGAATTTAATATTAGCACTTTTAGATGCATCTATAAATATTAAGTCATAACTACCACTGACTGGAACATTTAAAGCATCATCATTTATAATTAATATTCTATCTAATAAATTAAACTTTCTTATATTATCTACTGCGATATTATATCTATCTGTATCTTTTTCTATAGTAGTTATTTCTATATCATCACTAACACTAGCCATTTTAATTGCTGAGTATCCAATAGCACTACCTATTTCTAATATACTTTTAATATTATGTTCTTTTATATAATTACATAAGTATTCTATACCATCAGGTAGCATTATTGGTATATTATGTTCTTTTGCATAGTTCTCTATTTCTTCTATCATACTATCCCTTCTTCTTGCCATATTATAGCATATTACTTATCTTTTTAAAAGGTATAGAAAAAGATATCATCAAGATACCTTCTTAATATTATTCCATATCTATTAATAATTCATGAATATATTCTTCTTCGTTATTTAAAAGCACTTCTTCTATTCTATCTACTCTACATTTTTCAGCCTTAATAATTGCTTCTATTTTACTAACTGCATTATCTACTTCATCATTAACTACTACATAATTGTACTTAGATACTTCATTTATTTCTTTGTATGCTATTTTAAATCTCTCAATTATTTTGTCTTTACTATCAGTATTTCTTCCTACAAGTCTTCTTTTTAATTCTTCTAAAGTAGGAGGCATAATAAATATAAATAAAGCTTCGGGAACTAACTCTTTTATTTGCATTGCCCCTTGAATTTCAATTTCTAAAATTACATCAATACCATTATCTAATTTACTTCCAATAAATTCTTTAGGGGTACCATAATAATTACCAGCATATAAAGCATATTCTAAAAAATATCCTTCTTTAATCTTTTCTTCAAACTCTTCTTTACTATAAAAGTAATAAGTCTTACCTTCTATATCGTTATCTCTTGGAATCCTACTAGTAGCAGACACTGATAACCACAAATTATCATTTTTTTCTAATAATTTATTTATAACCGTTCCTTTACCTGCTCCGGATGGTGCTGATATTACTATTAAAGTTCCCATATTTCTAGTTTTAATCATGATATTCCTCTTTTCTTATTTATGCTAGTTTATCATTTTATAAACAAAAATGCAAGGACAAAAGTCAAAATAAATTTTGACTAACTTACCTCACGGTAAGTTTTTTCTACTTCACAGGAATTCCTATTCC
>CALVSZ010000055.1 GCA_944359705.1 uncultured Bacilli bacterium
CTATGGAGGAATATAAATTCCAGTGAAGTAGAAAAAACTTACCGTGAGGTAAGTTAGTCAAAATTTATTTTGACTTTTGTCCTTTAGCTAATGACTTTAATGTAATTATATTGTATAATAAAAGAGCAAGGTGATTTTATGAAAGTTATATTTTTAAAAGACTTAAGAGGGCAAGGTAAAAAAAATGAAATAAAAGATGTTTCAGACGGGTACGCTACTAACTATTTAATAAAAAATGGTTATGCAGTTAAATATACAAAAACAAGTGGTGATATACTAAGTAATCAAATAAAAGAATTTAATTTACAAGAAGAAGAAAACATAAAAAAAGCAACTGAAATAAAAAATAAATTAGAAAAAGAAGAAGTTAAATTTAATGTAAAAGTAGGTAATAATTTAAAAGTTTTTGGGTCAATATCTACAAAACAAATATCAGAAGAACTAAAAAAATTAGGATATGACATTGATAAAAAAATAATAAAAATAAACGAACCATTATCATCTTTAGGAGTACATAATGTAAATATTTCTCTACATAAAAATGTAAATGCTAACTTAAAAGTACATCTTATAGAAAAGTAGGTGAAGTATGAATCAAGGTTTGCCTAATAATATCGAAGCAGAAAAAGCCTTAATAGGATCCGTTTTTTGGTCTTATGGTGCTCTACAAAAAGCATGTGAAGAAGTAGATAAAGATATGTTTTACTTAGATAGTCATGCTAAAATATTTGAAGTAATATTAGAATTATACCAAAATAAAAAACCAGTAGATATTAATACATTAACAACAGAGCTTGTTAACAAAAAATTAATAAATACAGTAGGTGGAGTAGAATACTTAAATGAAATAACTGATAGTGTAGCTACGGGAGCTAATATAGAATATTATATTAATACAGTAGTTGAAAAATATACATTAAGAAGAATGATTGAAGTAGCTACTAATATTATTAAAGTATCTAATGACCCAGAAACAGATGTCTTAGCAGCAGTTGAACAAGCAGAAAAAAACATTTTAAATGTAGGAAAATTTAGAAGAACGACTGAATTTAGAAAAGTCCAAGATGTTCTTACAAAAGCAGAAGAAGATTTGGAAACTTTGTCTAAAAATAAAGGAAGAATAACAGGACTTACGACTGGACTAATTGATTTAGATAATCTAACAGAAGGTTTAAAACCAACGCAATTAGTAATAATTGCCGCACGTCCTGCTGTTGGTAAAACGGCATTTGCATTAAATATTGCTTGTGCTGCAGCTAAAGCTACCAAAAAAAATATTGCTGTATTTTCTCTAGAAATGCCAGCAGAACAACTAGTAATGAGAATGATTAGTTCTTTAGGACAAATTGATAATAAAAAATTACAAACAGGAAGACTAGAAAATGATGATTGGAAAAGAGTGAGTGAAGCTATAAGTCAACTTTCGGATACCAATATATTCTTTCATGATGCAGGAGGAATAACAGCTAGTGAAATTAAAGCTAAATGTCGAAGATTAACTACTCAAGGTGAAGGATTAGGGTTGGTTATTATTGATTATTTACAACTTATTGATTCTTCTAACAAGTATTCTGGTTCAAGGCAACAAGAAGTATCAGAAATATCTAGATCATTAAAAACAATGGCTTTAGAATTAGAAGTTCCAGTAATTGCGTTATCACAGTTATCACGTAGTGTTGAAAAAAGAGAAGATAAAAAGCCAGTACTTAGTGATTTGAGAGAATCAGGATCAATAGAGCAGGATGCAGATATAGTAGCAGCCTTACATGCTCCAACGGTAGAAGCTCCATTAACTGATGACATTCCAGTACCAATTCAATTAATTATTTTAAAACATCGTAATGGACCAATTGCGACAATTGATATGTTATTTAAAAAGAAAACATCGACATTTTTATCGATAAAAAAGGAGGGACTAACTAGTGGATAATAGCTTTAATATATCTAATATTTGTTTAATTGTTTTATTATCAATGGCTATTTTTTTACTTGGGTTTAATAAAAGTGAAAATAGAGTCCCAATGGATGCATATGCTGTTTATTTAGACGGAAATAAAATAGGAACGATATCTTCTAAAGATGATTTTGAAGAATACATAAATGAAAAAGAAGCTTTATTAAAAGAAAGATATCAAACTGATAAAATATATGCTCCAAATGGAGTTGAAATAAAAAAAACAACAACTTTTAAAGATGAAATAATGTCTAACGATTATATATATAATAAAATTGTTAATTACAAACAATTTACAATAAAAGGTGTTGTTGTAAATATTACAAAAACAGAAGGTGAAGAAACTAAGAAAGAAGTTATTAATGTAATTAATAAAGAAGTTTTTGATGAGGCTCTAAATAATACAATTAAGGCTTTTGTAAATGTTGAAGAATACCAAAATTATTTAAATAATACTCAACCAGAAATTGAAACAACAGGAAGATTAATTGAAAATGTTGATTTGCAGGATGAAGTATCATATCGTGAAGATCTTATCTCTGTTGATGAGAAAATTTTTACAGAAGTAGATGAACTAGCTAAATATTTACTATATGGAACATTAGAAGAACAATCTACTTATATTGTAAAAGAAGGAGATACAATTGCAGATGTAGCCGCAGCTAATAAATTAAATGTTCAAGAATTTTTAATAGCTAATCCATCTTTTACAAGTGCTAATAACTTGTTATATGAATCACAAGAAGTAATTGTGGGATTAATTGATCCAATTATTAGTGTTGTCGTAGAATATCATAGTGTAGAAGAAGAAGAAAAAAGTTTTGATACAGAAATTCAATATGATAGTAATCAATATAAGGGTTATGAAAAGGTATTAAGAGAAGGAGAAAATGGATTATATCAAGTAGTCAGAAAATATCAATATGTAAATGGACAACTAGAAGAAGCAGTTGTTATTAGTTCAACAGAATTAAAACCATCTGTTAATAAAGTTGTAGTAAAAGGTGATAAGTATGTTCCTGAAATTGCTGATTTATCTTATTGGGCATGGCCAACTGCAAGGCCATATACAATAACAACATATTATGAGTGGCGTTGGGGAGAATTCCATGATGCAATTGATATTTATGTTGGATATAATAGTCCTATATATGCTGCCAATAATGGTACTGTGTATAAAGTAGGAAAAGGATGTACACCAGGATATTTATCATGTAATGGAAGACAAGGAAACTATGTTTTAATTAATCATAATGCTGGGGGATATTATACTATTTATATGCATATGAATGAGATATGGGTTCATGAAGGAGATACAGTTGCTAGAGGTCAACAAATAGGTACTATGGGTAATACAGGAAATGTTTCACCAGTACCAAGTTCATATAGTCCTTATTCTGGAACACACCTTCACTTTGGAGTAAGAGTAGGTTCTCCTTACGGAAGAACAATTAATCCATTTAATTTATATTGATATTATGAAAATTATAAATTTATCAAGTGGTAGTAAAGGAAATACTACTTATGTTGAAACAAATAAGTCTAAATTATTAATAGATTTAGGCAATAGCAGTAAATATGTAAAAGAAAGGTTAATGGAATTAAATGTTGATCCTAAAGATATTGATGGGATCTTAATAACTCATACTCATAAAGACCATATAAAAGGATTAGAAGTTTTTTGTAAAAAATACAAAACTAAAGTATATATAACTAGTAAGATGTTAGAAGAATTACCATATTTATCTAACTATGAATTAATAAATAGTAGTGAATTTAATATAAATGATATAAAAATAGTAGTTATAAAAACATCACATGATGCTAGTGATTCTAATGGATATATAGTATATAATGATAATAAATCTTTAGTATATATAACAGATACTGGATATATTAATCATAAATATTTTGAACTATTAAAAGATAAAAATGTATATATAATGGAAAGTAATCATGATATTGAAATGTTAAATAATGGTTCATATCCTTATGAACTACGTAAAAGAATATATGGGGATAAAGGGCATTTATCAAATGTTGACTGTTCAAAATATTTAACTAATTTTATTGGTGATAATACCAAATATATTGTTTTAGCTCATTTAAGTGAAGAAAATAATCGAAGTGATATTGCTTATAATTGTTTGGTAAATAAACTAGAAGAAAATAATAAACATATTGATAATATTATCATAGCTAAACAAAATGAAACAACGGAGTTAATAGAAATATGATAAAAATAATATGCGTAGGTAAAATAAAAGAGCAATATTTAAAAGATGCCATTTTGGAATATAAGAAAAGAATTAGTAAATATCACAAACTTGAAATAATAGAATTGCCTGATAATAGCATAGAAGAAGAAGGAAATGCTATATTAAAGGTAATTAATGACAAAGATTATGTTATTACTTTAGAAATAGAAGGCCAGATGATAGATTCAATAGAGTTTTCTAATAGAATGGAAAAAATATTTATTGAACACTCTAATATTACTTTTATAATTGGGGGTTCAGATGGACTTTCTGATAAAATAAAAGCGATTAGTAATTTTAAATTATCTTTTTCTAAAATGACTTTTCCACATCAATTATTTAGAGTTATATTATTAGAACAAATATATAGAGCATTTAAAATAATGAAAAATGAAACATATCATAAATAACAAAGTTAAAATTTTAATTTTGTTTTTTTCTATTAAGTAGGTGATAATATGAATTATTATAAGGAATTAGGAATTAATGAGAAAAAATATATTGTTAATCATCATAAAGAAAATGATATAATTATTGTGTTTTTAGCTAATGGAGAGAAATATATTGTAAAAAATACAAATGCTAATATAGAAAAAATAGAAAAAATATATCATAAGCAAGAATTATTGATTTTAGGCAATGAAAAAGAAATTAAAAAAAATTATAATTATCGTCTATTTCTTTATTCTTGTATAATTTTTCTTTTAATTTTTAATATAACTATGACTTTAAATTTTTCTTTTGTAAGTATAATTTCTTTGGGAATAAAAGCTTTTGGAATCTATTTAATTGGTACATATGAAATAGAAGTAATCCAAAATAAATATTATTTTAAAAACGAAATTGCAAATATAAAAAATGGTAAAAGCATAGCAAAACAAAAAGAAGATAAAATAAATAATGATCCATTAAAAGAAAGGTTATTTAAACGGGAATTAAAAAAAATAAAAAGAAAGTAATTATTTTCTTTTTATCAATATTAATGAAGTTATAAAAACAAATATTATAAAAAATATACTTAAAATATATGGGTAAATATTACTTACATAATTATTAAAAAATGTATTATTTTTAAAAATATATAAAGAACAAACAATAATAATAATAGAAATAATTATACTAGGTATTTTTTTCTTTTCTTTTTTATTTAAGTTATTACTTATATAATAAATTATTAGGGATAATGTTGCAAATGTGCTAAAAATCCATGAAATAGACAAAAGATTTTCAATTCGATCGATGAATCCAAATATAGATATTCTTTTTAACAATATATATTCCGGATATTGATAAAAACTTGCAAGATGTTCTCCTAAAACGCCAATTGTAAATAAGCTTGTAATAATAATTAGTAAAGATGCTATTCCATAGAAAATTAATATACATTTGGAATAGTTTTTTTTGTCTACTATATTATTTTTAGGAACTATTAAAATAACAAAAGTTGGAATAATACTACTAAGCATTGAAAAAATACTAGCCTTAATTGGATTAGTTAATCCATCTTTTAAAAATGGTTTTAAATTACTAATATCAAATTCTTTATATAAACTAATTGTAAATATTATAAAAATAATAATAATTATAAATGAAAATAAATATTGTGTTCTTGATATAGTTTCAATTCCTTTAATTGAGGAATATGTACTAAGAATTCCAAAAGATGTTGCAATTACAAAAACAGGTGTATTAGAAAGAATTTGTGTAATAATAAAATTACATATTCCAAACAAGATAGTACTTGCAATAATTATAAATAAAATTGAAATAACGTAGTTAATAACAGTTCCTAAAGTTTTACCAAATAATAAATTTATTTTTTCAATTATATTTTTATCTTCTTGATAATTAGCAATTATTAAAAGCATAATAATTGGTATTAATCCTATTATGCAGCCAATAATAATACTAATATAACTATCGTTTTTAGATATTTGAATTGCATTATATAACCCAATTCCTATACTTGCAGATAATATAGGACAAATAATTAAACTAGCAAGTTGAAGAGAATTTATTTTTTTACTCATTTTTTATACCTCCTAGTGTAGTTCCTTTTTCATATAGTTTATAATTGGCATTTACTTCGATATCTAAATTAGGAAATATTTCACTGTACCAGTTATCTTTATAAAATTTATTAAAATAATTATAATCACTTTTATAATATAAATCTTGAAAGTTAAAAATATCAGTATTATATGTATCTCTAATTGTATAAAAACTATTCTTGACTATTTCTTCAATTTTTTTATTAATATTCTTTCTAATTTCATCTACGATATCATTGTTTCTAATATTAATATCGCAGTTAACTTCACTAATTGAAGAGTGCCCTGTTAAATTAATAATAACTTTATTATTTTTTACATCAGCTTCTATTTTAGTACTGCTTTTTAGAATTTCTGATACTAAATAATTACTACTATCACATTTATATTGAATAACTGTACCCCCAATATTATCTAAAATAAAATTAATTCCTAAAGTAATGTCTTTATCTACAAAATCAATTAATTTATTATTTTTAAAAATAGCAATATTATCTAAAGTAAGAGTTTCTTGATTTTCAATTTTTTTATCATCATAAATAATTTCAATTGTGGGAATAGTTAGTTCTTTATAGGGATTTAAATAAGCATCTATTATATAATTTAAACTAATATCTTGAGTAGTACCTAAATACTTTAAATTAGTTTCCATATTTGTAATTATTTTAGAAGACGGAATATCTATTAAAGATGTCTTTATCATAAGCTCATTAGCAGCTTCACTATCTTTGGCTATAAAAATATTTATTTCATTTCTAATTTCTGGATCACGACTTAAAAAATCTAATATATTAACTAAATCATTTTTGGCAACTGACTCACTAATTATTAATAATTCCATATGTGCACCATATAGTTTAGCTGGAGAATCATTTATGACATTCCTAAATGCTTCTTGAAGTGTTTTACCTTTAGCATTATATATAATAAAAGAATTTTCTTTCATACTGGATATATCTTGTTCTTTAGTGGGATTAACAACTTGTGCAGAAACACTATATTGATTATCTTCTATATCTATAGAAATAGCATTGACAATAGCAAGTTCATTTAATTCACGGTAGTCATAGCACCCAGACAAAAGTAAACATAAACTTATTATTAATATTAATTTTTTCATAATTTTAATCTTTCTCCTTATATTTAATTTTATTTGAAGATAAATAAGTCTCTCTTTTATCTAACTTTTTGGTATTAAATTTTATAATACTATTTTTAAGACCTATATTATCAATCGGAACAAAAGGTAGTAAATAAGGCTTCCCAAAAGATTCAATACTACAAAGTTTTATTACAAAATAGATAAATACAAAAGCTACTCCAACAATTCCCATGATTGATGCTCCAATCATAAATAAAATTCGGTACCACCTAATACCATTGGTAATTTCTGGTTCTGAAAATAGAAATCCTGTTATTGCGGTTACTGATATCACAATTATCATAATAGGTGATACAATACCAGCATTAACTGCAGCTTCTCCTAAAATAAGAGCACCAACAATTGATAGGGCACTGCTAGTAAAGCTTGGCATTCTAACATCACTCTCTCGCAATAGTTCAAAAGATAGTGCCATTAAAATAGCTTCAAAAAAAGCTGGAAAAGGAACTGAACTTCGCTGGGATGCAAAATTAATTAAAAATTCCGTTGGAAGCATTTCTTGATTATAAGTAATTAATGCTATATAAATTCCTGGAGTAAATATAGTAATAATAAAGGCTATATATCTAACTATTCTAGTAAAACTTACATTAATGCTTTTATTAAAACTATCTTCAGTAGATTTTAAGAAATCATTTAAAACACTAGGAAAAATTAGTGCAAAAGGACATCCATCTATTAAAATAGCTACCTTACCATTCAATAGTGCTTCACTTACTTTATCAGGACGTTCTGTCGTCATTATGGTAGGAAACACACTTTTGTTTTCTTTCTCAATTAAATTTTTAATATTACCAGAATTAATAATTCCATCAATATCAATCTTTTTTAATAATAAATCAACCTTATTTACAATTGTATCTTCAACAATACCATTAATATACATAGTACATACTTTGGTATCAGTATACTTTCCAATAAAGTTTTCTTTTATCCATAAATTATTGCTTTTTATTCTTCTTCTTACTAGGCCTAAATTAAGCTGAATGTTTTCAACAAAAGCATCCATTGGGCCTCGTAAATTATTTTCTGTACTTGGGGTACTAATTGATCTATATATATTACCTCTAGTTTCTAAAGCAAGGCCAGTAGTTTCGTTTTCTATTAAAATTATTGTAAAAGCATTGTGTAAATAAAAACATAAATCTTTATAAGTATTAAATTCTGTTATTTTAAAATTAGAAATATCATTTTTAATAATTGATACTAAATCTACGTCAGTTTTATACTTATTATCTATGTAATCTAAACTTCTCATAATAAAATCACTAATTTTATCTGAAGATATAATTGGCTCGCTATATATAACATTAATTTCTCTACCAGTTATATATTTAGTACGGTAAACTATATCACTACAATTATTAGTGTCTTTTTTTAATTTTTCAATAATTTTATTAGTATCTTTCATCTTCTCACCTTTATTCATAATTATTATGGTTATAATTGCTAAAATTATGATATAATGTATAGCATTTTATGGCACATTTTTCGAATAAGAAAAATGTGTTATAAAATTATTGTACCAAAATTCTAACGAATGCAGAACATAAGGGGAAAGTAAACTATCACTATTCTTGTTTTAATAGAATACATTGTAATGATTAGAAAATTTAGTTATAGAAATATGGAGTTTTTACTAAATTTGAGCATAATTCCCCCTTACCCCCATAAAAGTATAAGTTCTATGGAGTTGGATATATGTAGATTAATTAGTACAGAGTCGTT
>CALVSZ010000056.1 GCA_944359705.1 uncultured Bacilli bacterium
TAAATATTAAGTATATATGGGACTACAATAATTTTACCTATAATAAGCAGTTATGTAGTCATAATGAAAATAATGACGGCAGTAATTGCTATTGAATCAAATAAATTAGATGAGATTATAACTGTTGATGAATCAGTGTTAAAAGCATATGGATCTGGAATATATATTCAAGTTGGAGAAGAAATGAGTTTAAGAGATATGCTTTATGGTTTAATGCTTAGAAGTGGAAATGATGCTGCTGTTATGATTGCTACATATGTTGCTGGAAGTGAAGAATCTTTTGTAAAACTTATGAATGATAAGGCTAAAGAAATAGGAATGAAAAACACAACATTTGTAAATAGTAGTGGCCTTGATAATACTGATTCGGGGAATTTATCAACATCTTATGATATGGCTCTTTTAACTAGGTATGCTATGAAATATGACGAATACAAAAAAATAGTAAAAACTAAGCAATATACAGTAAAAACAAATTATAAAACTTATGTCTGGCATAATAAAAATAAGTTATTAAATTATGATTATATAACTGGTGGAAAAACAGGATATACAGAAAAAGCAGGTAGGACTTTAGTATCAACAGCTACTGTGGATAATATGAATTTAATTGTTGTTACTATTAGAGATTCTGATGATTGGAATACACATTTGTCTTTATATGATTACGCAAAAGATACTTATACATTATATAAAGTACTAAATAAAGATAATTTTGCTGTAATTGGAGACGATTATTATAATAATAACTTATACATAAAAGAAGATTTATATATTCCATTAAAAAATAATGAAACAGGTTATTTAATTAGTAAAATAAAATTAGAAAAATTAAAAGAATATAAGGAAGGAGATAAAGTCGGAAATATATATATTTACATAAATGATGAGCTTTTAGCAACAAAAGATATATATGTTTCTAAAGATATTGAAAAAAATAAAAAATCTTTTTGGCAAAAAATTTGGGAGGTAATTAAATTTTGGTAAATTATATTTGGGCCTTTTTTATTATTACTGGTATTGTTTATGCTTTTTTTACTGGAAAAACTGATGTAATTAATAGTGAAATAATATCATCTGCATCAACTTCAATTAATATGATACTTACTATTCTTCCAATAATGTGTTTGTGGTTAGGGCTTATGAATATTGCAAAAGAAAGTGGTTTATTAAAAATAATGTCAAATAATATTTCTCCTATTGTAAAAAAATTATTTCCTGAAATTCCTAAAGATCATGAAGCTCTTGGTTTAATATCTTCTAATATTATTATGAACATGTTAGGATTAGGAAATGCTGCTACTCCGTTTGGTTTAAAAGCTATGAAATCGATGCAAGAATTAAATAAAAATAAAGATGTTGCTAGTAGAAGTATGATAACGTTTTTGGTAATAAACACAGCATCCGTTACAATTATTCCCACTACAGTTATTAGTTTTAGGGTAATTAATGGGGCAACGAATCCTACAGATATTTTGTTATCTAGTATAATAACTACTATATTGTCATGTTTAATTGGTCTTATATTAGATAGATTATTATATTTATTATGGAGAAGAAATTATGAATATCGCTAATATAATACTTCCCTTTATTGTTCTTATTATTGTGGGATATGGCATCTATAAACAAGTAGCAGTTTTTGACGCCTTTTTAGATGGGGTAAAAGAAGGATTAACTATGACCATTCAAATATTTCCAACAATTATAGCTATGATTATATCTGTAAATATATTTTTAAAAAGCAATATTTTAGAATTAGTTATAAACTTTTTAAATCCTCTTTTTAATTTTTTAAAATTTCCTAAGGAAATATTACCACTTGCAGTGTTAAGACCAATTTCTGGTTCATCTTCCTTAATAATATTAGATAATATTTTAAAAACTTATGGTGTCGATTCATTTATTGGAAGAGTAGCCTCAGTTATTCAAGGAAGTACTGATACGACTATATATATATTGGGATTGTACTATGGAAGTATAGGCATAAAAAAAATAAAATATTCTCTTTTAGTAGGATTAATGGCAGACATTTCTTGTATTATAATTGCTTTAATTGTAGTTAATATTTTGTTTTAAAAAAAACAGAAATCATAAATCGATTTCTGTAATTGGGTATACAACCTATCTTAATTCATTTTCTGGTTGTTCTTCAGTGTTAGGTTCATTTTCATTGCAAGAATTATTCATGCTATTACTACAACCATTACAATTATTGCATTTTAGCATATTATCTTTGCGTTTATTTGAACTAACATTTTTTTGCTTTCTTTTAGCCATTTTGATCACCCATTAATAATATGTTCTTCTTTTTTTTAATTATACTTTATATTTTATACAAAATAATATATAATTAATCTAAAGGAGAATAAATTTATGACTACGTATATTGAAAGTGGCAGTAAAAATATATATGATATAAAAGAAAATCTAAAACCTAAATTCATATATATTCCCATATATAATAATCCTTTAGTAAAAAAAGGTGATTATGTATATATTAATGATGTAGTAGTAAATAATAATATACCTATTCGTTCTTCTATAAGTGGATATGTAAAAGGTATTCTTAATTTAAAAAATATAAATAATGAATTAGAAAATTATTTAGTAATTGAAAATGATTATCGTGAACAAAAAAGGAATATTTTAAAAATAAAAAATGATATATATTCCTATAATAAAAACGAATTATTAGATTTATTAAAAGAATACGGTTTTAATTTAATATTAAATGATATTGATTATTTAATAATAAGTACTATTGATAATAATAGATATACATTTGTTCAAAAAGCTATTTTATATAATAATTGCGAAATTATATTGGAAACAATAGATGCTTTAATTAACATAATAAATATTTCTAAGTGCTTTATTATTGTAAATGATAGAGATACTTATTTAAAAAAAGAAATAAACAAATATTTAGGAAGTTATCTTAATATAACTTTAGTATCTATTCCTAATATTTATTTAACAATGTGGAATAAATATCTAAATAGATATCTAATAAAGAAAAGAATAATAAAGAAAAATAAAAAGATAACAACATGTAATGTTGAAATAATTAATTATATGTATAGAGCTTTAAAATTTGGGGAATTTGCAACTGAGAAAATTATATCATTAAACAGTAATAAGTATGGTAGCAATGTAAATATCAACGTAAAGTTATATTCAAATTTAAATGATTTAATAACTTTATTTAATTTAAATAATGATATTTCTTTAATTAATGGTGGAACTTTAACTGGGAGTAAAATTAAAAGCAAGAATATAATTATTACAAAAGATATTACTGGTATATCGTTTGTTAAAAATGATTTTAAACAAACGACTAAATGTATTAACTGTGGTTTATGCAGTAAGGTATGCCCTGAAAAATTGCACCCCAAATTAATTATGGAAAATATAGATAATAAATGTATTAATAAAATGCATCTTGATAAATGTATTAACTGTGGATTGTGTTCCTATTATTGCCCTTCTAAAATAGAACTTAATGAGTATGTAAAACTTGCTAAAAAGAAGATTACAAATTATGAGAAATAAAGACCATTTAGGAACATTTTCTAAAGATAGTAATAATTCCTATAAAATATTTTTTAATAATTTATTATCTGTTATTATTGTTTACATATTAGTCATAATTATTAATATAAATAATATTATTTATTACATAAAAAATACTTCTTTTCTTTTAATTATTTATCTGTTTATCTATTTAATTTGTATTTTTATGAATAAAAAAAGAATAAGTTTAAGTAATTTTATAATTAATAATTTCTATTTACCTAAATTAATTATCATATCGTTATTTTTACCAAAAAATGTTAACTATATATCTATATTAATAATTATTATATTATTATTCTTAATATATTTATTAATAAATAGATATATAAAGATTAATTATTCAATATTATTTCTTCTTTTATGTATGTTATGGAATATTAATATTATTTTTATAGATGAAATAAATATTTATTTTATTTTAAGTATAATTATTATTTTATCTTATTTGTACGTTAAAGATAGTATTAAAATTGATATTACGATAATGTATATTGTTCTTCTCTTAATATTTAATTATGTGTTTTTAAACAATTATTACATGAATTCTATATTTGGTATATCTTCTCTTCTTTTAGCATCTTTTATATATAATGATAATATATCTACATCTAATGTTTTTAAAGTAAACATGATATATAGTATTTTTTTATCAATATTAACAATTATATATTATAAAACAAATTCATTTTATGTTATAATAATATCTGTATTAATATTTAATATATTAAGTAAAAAAATTGAAAAATTAATAATAAATTTTTAAAATAGAAAGAAGTGAAGTTATGAATTTAATAATTGGTTCCCATGTATCTTATAAAAAAGATACTCAACTATTAGGTAGTGTTAAAGAGGCTTTAAGTTATAAAGCAAATGCTTTTATGTTTTATACTGGAGCACCACAAAATACAAATCGTTATGAAATAAATGACGCATTAACAATGGAAGCGTATCAACTTATGAAAGAAAACAATATTGATTTAAACAATGTAATAGTTCATGCTCCATATATTGTAAATCTAGCAAACAGTAAAAATTTTGATTTTTCAGTAGATTTTTTAATTCAGGAACGTGAAAGATGTGAATTGTTAGGAATTAGAAAAATGGTACTACACCCAGGATCTGCTACAGAAGGAAATAGAAGTATTGCAATTAATAATATTATAAAAGGATTAAATTTAATTTTAGATATTGAAGGAGATACTATTATTTGTTTAGAAACAATGGCAGGTAAAGGAAATGAAATAGGTAAAACCTTTGAAGAATTAAAACAAATAATTGATGGTGTTAATAATAAAGATAAAATTGGCGTATGTCTAGATACATGTCATATTAGTGATGCTGGATATGATATCAGTGATTTTGATAAAGTATTAGAAGAATTTGATAAAACAATTGGTCTTAATTATCTAATGTGTATTCATGTAAATGATAGTAAAAATCCTATCTCATCTCACAAAGACAGACATGAGAATATTGGATATGGTTATCTAGGATTCGATAATTTAATAAACATTATTTATAATAAGAAGTTAGAAAGTATCCCTAAAATATTAGAAACTCCATATATTACTAAAACTGATGATGATAAAGTAAGAGAGTATCCACCATATTTATTTGAGATAGATATGATAAGAAATAAAAAACTTAATAAAAATTTAATTGAAGATATTAGAAATTACTATAAGTAGTTTCTTTTAGTTTAAATATCCCTTAAATTGTTGATATAAATTTTCTATTTTATTATAAGTAAGAGGTTTTACTTTAGTTTTAACTTCATCTAATATTCCTCTTGGATTTCCATAAATAAACGTTTTATAGTCTTTCTTTATGTAATTATAAATAACATCTAATTCTTCTTCTGTTAAACTAATTCCTTGACTTAAAGCAAATTTAGTTATATCTTCTTTATTTAAACGTTTTACATATTCTGTAATTAAAAAAATATTCATGTATATCACCAATAAAATATATGTATAATAATATATCTTATGCTATAATAAATAATGAAAGGTGGAATAATATGGTACAAGTATATCGAAAAACAATAAACAGAAATAGAAAACAAAACATTCGAAATTTAAAATATATGATTGAAAAAAGATATGCTTTTATTACTATTATTCTAATTATTTTATTTATTATTATTATATTTAGATTATTTTATTTGCAAGTGCTAAAAGAAGAGCAATATAATAAAGAATTAGTTATGTCTATTGAAAAAAGTGTTGAGAGTACTTCTGCTCCAAGGGGAAGAATCTATGATAGAAATTATAACTTATTAGTAGATAATGAAGCCATAAAGACTATATATTATAAAAAAGAATCGGGAATTACTAAAGAAGAAGAAATAAAGCTAGCTTATACTGTTGGAGAATTAATAAATGTAGACTTTTCAAAAATGACTGATAATATATTAAAAGATTTTTGGTATATAAATAATCAAGAAAAAGGTAAAGATAAAATAACTGATTCTGAATGGAAAGATTATGAAGAGAGAAATTTAAGTAGTGATGATATATATGATTTAATAATAGAGAGAATTAGTGATGAAGATTTAAGTACTTATACAGAAGTAGATAAGGAAGCCGCCTATATTTATTATTTAATGAATAAAGGTTATTCTTATGCTGAAAAAATTATTAAGAATGTAGATGTTAGTGAAGAAGAATATGCTTTAATATCTGAAAATATCGATACTTTAAAAGGATTTAATACTAAGTTAGATTGGGAGAGAGTATATTTATATGGAGATGTATTTAAAAGCATATTAGGAACAGTATCATCAAATAATCAAGGAATACCAGCAGAACTTGCTTCACATTATTTGGAAAATGGTTATAGCTTAGATGATAGAGTGGGTATTAGTTATTTAGAATATCAATATGAAGATTATTTAAAAGGAACTAAGGCTACTTATAAAGTACTTCCTGATAACAGCTATGAGTTAGTTAGCGAGGGAACAAGAGGTAATGATATAGTGTTAACTATTGATATAGAACTACAAAAATATCTAGAAGGAATGTTATCTAATGAAGTATTAAATGCTAAAAACGAAACTAATACTGAATATTATGATAGATCTTTTGTTGTTGTAAGTGATCCTTATACGGGAGAAATATTAGCAATGGCTGGTAAGCAAGTAAGAATAAAAGATGATGGAAGTAAATACATTATTGATTATACTCCAGGAATAGTAACATTACCAGTAACACCAGGTAGTGTTGTAAAAGGGGCGTCAATGTTAGTCGGATATAAATATGGCGCAATTGATATTGGAGAAGTATTACTAGATGAATGTATAAAAATAAAAGATACTCCAGAAAAATGTTCTTGGAGAACAATGGGAAATATAGACGATTTATATGCTCTTAGATATTCATCTAATGTATATCAATATAAAATTGCTATTAAAGTAGGCGGAGGTAATTATGTATATAACGAAGCTTTGTCCTTAGATAAGAGCGCTTTTGAAAAATATAGAAATATGTATGCAGAGTTTGGACTTGGTGTTAAAACAGGAATAGATTTACCGGTAGAAAGTTTAGGATACATGGGCTCTTCTACATTGCCGGGTCATTTATTAGACTTTGCAATAGGTCAGTATGATACATATACGCCAATTCAATTATCACAATATATTAATACATTAGCTAATGGTGGATCAAGGCTTAAACCATATTTACTAAAAGAGGTATATGCTCCTAGTGTTAATGCAGAAGAAAAATTTGGAACTATGATATATAAAGCAGAAACCGAAGTTCAAGGAACCGTAGATGTTGATAAAAAGTATATAGATAGAGTAAGAGAAGGATTTAATCAAGTTATAACAGATGGATTAGGATACGGATATATGGGTTATTATATGGATTCTAGTGGAAAAACAGGAACCAGCCAAAGTTTTATAGATACTGATGGTGATGGAGTGGTAGATACAGAAACTATAACATCATCATTTGTCGGATACTCTCCTAGCGAAAATCCTAAAATGAGTGTGGTGGTAGTTAGCCCTGATATTAGTCATTCTTATGGAAATAGTACATATCAAAGTGCTGTAACTAAAAGAATATCTGCTAATATTACTAATAAATTTTTTGAATTAAGTAATGAATGAGAGGTACACAATGAAAAAAGAACAATATTATGTAAACATTCCTATAACTAGGAAATTAGAATTAGAAAAATTTTTAAAAGAATATTTAAAAAGGAAAGAAATAAAAACAATTGATGAATTTAAAAAAGATAAATTTATTGAAGAATCATTTTCTCAAGACGAAATAGAGTATTTAATATATGCGTTTTACTTACCTAAAGATGAATTAGAAAGTTTTTTTAATAGATTTTATGATAAATTTTATACAGACGAAATTAAGTTTATTAAGTTCTTAGCAATCGTATATGTATCAGAACGTTTAATCCCTAAAGATGAAAATGATAAAATGAAAAAAGCGAATCAAATAGTACTAAGTCGTATAAGAGAAATAAAAGAATTTGGTAATTATGATATAGACTTTAGCAAAACTAAAAGGAAAGTTAATATTCGTCAAAAGCACATTATTTAAGAAAATAGTTGTAATAATTTATAAATTTATGTTATAATACCATTGACGTTTGTGAAGGAGGTATATTAATTATGGGAAAATCTAAGAAAAATGAAAGCAGAGGATTAGTCCAATTAGTGTGTGAAGAATGTAAAAATGTAAACTATAACGTTAGTAAAAATAAAAAGAATACGACAGAACGTTTAGAATTAAACAAATTCTGTAATACTTGTCGTAAAGTAACTACACATAAAGAAAAGAAATAGTAAGGAAGTGTAATAATGATTAATGTTAATGATTTTAAAGTTGGTATGACTATTAGTTATGAAAATAACATATATCAAGTTTTAGAATTTCAACATGTAAAACCAGGTAAAGGTGCAGCAATTGTTAAAACTAAATTAAAAAATCTAAGAACTGGATCTATCGTTGAACAAACTTTTAATGCTGGAATTAAAGTTCCTACTGCTCATATAAATAAAACTAAAATGCAAGCATTATATTTAAATGGTGATAGCTATAGTTTTATGAATATGGAAACATTTGAAACAGTAGACGTTAATTTAAAACAAATTGAAAGTGAAGCAAAATATCTAAAAGAAGGATTAGAAGTAATAATATTTTTCTATGAAAATGAATTATTAGGTATAGAACTTCCAGAGAAGATAGATTATGTAATAACTGAAACAGAACCTGCAGTTAAAGGAAATACTGCTACTAATGCCACAAAAGATGCAACTTTAGAAAATGGTCTAACAGTTAGAGTACCATTATTTATTGAACAAGGAGAAGAAATAATTGTATCAACTAAAGATGGTAAATATGTATCTAGAAAATAACTTTAGAGAAAACTAAAGTTTTTTTTGTGTATAAGGAAAGTTCGATTTCAAGAGGAAATATTAAATCCAGAAAAAAGGGCGCGATTATCCTGTGCCCATTTTAATTAATTAAAAATTACTCGTGATTTAGCCAATATTTTGATACAGTTTTAAATTTACC
>CALVSZ010000057.1 GCA_944359705.1 uncultured Bacilli bacterium
TAAAATGGGTACAGGATAATTGCGCCCTTTTTTCTGGATTTAATATTTTCTCTTGAAATCGAACTTTCCTTATAAATGAAAAAGATTGAGTAATTACCCAACTTTTTTCTCTAATATTTTCGCTCTCACATGAGCTTCCTTTATTTCACTACTCTTCCAAGTGTCATCAAATGGTCTTGTATAAAACAAACTATTTTTATAATACATTATCATATCTTTATACCATTTTAAAATTTCTTTACTTGATACATTTTTAGTATACCCTAACATATCTTCACTTAAATATGTATCATGCGTTTCTACATATTTTACCATCATATCTTTATTACTTCCATCATAATTTCCAAGTATATGCATATATTTAGAATATTCGTCGATAATTTTTTTATCTTCTTCGAAAATCACTTCTCCATATAAAAACATCCCATATTTTTTTAACCTATATATTAAGTTTGGCCAAAAGTCATATCCTTCACTAGGAAGTCCAATCGATTTAGCAGCATCAAATCTAAATCCTGTAATACCACAGTCAATTAATTCATTTAAAAAATTTACAATCATATCTTCAACATCTTTGTTATAAACATTAAGTCCTGGTAAATCAATACAATTATGAATTACATCTTGTCGATTTTTCCAATTACTAACACTTATCTTGTTTTTCCAATAATTAGGATTATTCCTTAACCTTTCATTTACTTTCATATGGGGTTTAAAATTGTCCTTAGGATCTGCTCCCATATGATTAATTACTGCATCAGCATATACCATAAGTCCTATCTCATTACACTTTCTACATAAATTTATTAAGTCTTCTTTTGTGCCAAACACATTCCCTATTTTAAAATCTACTGGTTGATATGACATCCACCATTCTTTTATTCCATCTTCCTTTAATGGTTGGATTGGATTTATTTGAACCGCATCAAACCCCTGTTCATGAATAAGCTTATAATTTTTTGCAATATCTTCTAGTTTCCAATTAAAGCAACTAATTATTCTCATACTACTTCACTACTCCTATAATATAAATATAACAAATTTTAAAGGTTGCTACAAGAAAAAATTAGTAAATTATTAATATCTTTTTCTATACCATGTATTATAAGTATGCTTATAAATTCTATCTATAATATAGTGGATCAAATATTTATAGGGCAAGGGGTTGGATATTTGGGAAATGCTGCTACTAATATAATATTTCCTCTTGTTATAATTTGTACAGCGATATCTTTAATTATTGGGAATGGTTGTGCTGCTGAACTTAGTTTAAGATTAGGAGAAGGGAAAAAAGAAGAAGCCAAAAAATCAGTAGGTACTTCTATTAGTGTTTTAATACTTGTATCTATCATATTTAGCCTTATTGCCTATCTTGCATTGCCTACTTTGGTAAATTGGTTTGGATGCACTGATAACGTATATCCTTATGCTATTGCGTATGGTAAAATAATTGTCTTAGGTGCGCCATTTATGATTATTTATAGTGGACTTGCTGCTATTATAAGAGCAGATGGAGCTCCAAAGTATTCAATGGCTTGTTTAGTAGTTGGAGCTATATTAAATATTATTCTTGACTATATATTTATTATGATATTTGATATGGGAGTTGAAGGTGGTGCTTTAGCCACTATAATTGGGCAAATAATTTCTTGTATTATAGCTCTTGTATATATTCCTAGAATGAAGAGTTTTAAATTAAGTAAAAAAGATTTAATACCAAGCAAATCTATCTTTAAAACTTTAGGATTTGGTACATCTAGTTTTATTACCCAAATGACCATTTTAGTGCTATTTATATTTATGAATAATATTATGACTAAGTATGGAGTAAATACTGAGTACGGAGCAGATATTCCATTATCCGTATATGGTGTAATATCTAAAATAACTGGATTATATGTATCATCAGTATTAGGGGTAGCTATTGGAGCTCAACCAATAATTGGATATAATTATGGAGCAGGTAAATATAATCGTGTAAGAGAAACATTAAAAGAAGTATTAATTGTTAATTTTATAATTGGTTTTATATTTAATATGTTATTTTTAATTTTCCCTAGACAAATAGTAAGTATATTTGGTAGTTCTGATAATGAATTATATCTAAAATTTGCTACTGACTTTTGTCGTATATTCTTACTTGTAAGTATGTTAAATGCATTAGAGATGACTTCTAGTGTGGTTATTCAATCATTTGGTAATGTTAAAAAAGCTACTGCAACTTCTTTTATAAGACAAATAATTTTATTTGTTCCAATTGCTTTAATATTAACTAATATAATGGGATTATATGGAGCAATATATGCAGGTCCAATTGCAGATACCATATGTTTTATAATAGTCATATTTATATTTACTTCAGAATATAAAAAGATAAAATCAAAAGAAGTAGTAGAAGAAAATATTATTATCGAAAATAGTAATAAAAAGAAATCTAATAATAATTTAATTATAACTATTAATAGAGAATATGGTTCTGGTGGTAGATATGTTGCTAAATTATTAGCAGACTCTCTTAATGCTAACTTCTATGATAAAGAAATTATTGTAATGGCTGCTAAAAAGACTGGTCTATCTGAAAATTATATTAATGAAAATGAACAAAAAATTACTAATATAGGAAATATTTATTATAATAATGATAATGAACTATTTATAGCAGAAAGTAAAGTTATTAAAGAATTAGCTAAAAATACTCCTTGTGTTATTGTAGGTAGATGTGCTAATTATGTATTAAAAGATTATAAAAACATTATAAATATATTCTTATATAGTAGCGATGAAGATAAAATAAATAGATGTGTTTAATATTATGGTATTAAGAAAAAAGATGCCTTAAAAGAAATTAATAAAATAAATAATGCTAGAGAAAAGCATTATAAGCATTACACAAACGGTGAGTGGAGAAATCTAAAAAATTACGATTACTCTTTTAACGTTGATAAATTAGGTGTAGAACAAACTGCTAATTTAATTAAAGATATAATTGTAAACATACAAAAATAGTATTAGTATAAACTAGTACTATTTTCTTTTAAAGTTTATTACAGAGCCAAAAGCAAGATTTTCATATATATATTTATTTAAATCGCGTTTTGTATATTTACCGGTTAAAACATTTATAATAATTGGTTTTAATTTATAATAAATCTTTAAATCTGGGAATGAAAATTCATCTACTTTTAACTTACTAATATAATTTAATATAGATTCATACATTCCATGAGATATATCATCATATTTAAATATTTTATCATTTATTCTAAGTTCATTGCCGATAAAATATAATAAAGTTTTTTCATCTAAAGTTGTATAGTGGGCTTCTTCTTTCATGTAAATATGAACTACTTCTAGAAGGAATTTATATCTACCATCTTCTACTTTTTTATTATATTCATCCCAATTTTTTTCAATAATTTTTAAATTTTCTTTAGTATCAGTTAATAATTTTATATTAGATAAAACATAGGAAGATAGAAGTTCATCAAATACTTCTAAATAATCTAATAAGTATTTAGTTATCCCTATTTTTTCAAAACTTTCATATTTAGCAAAACGACTATGGAGATGTTCTTCAAACTTACAAAGATTACATCCTAAAATATTTTCTATACTTTGTTTAGCAATATAATTTAATATTATTTCTCTACTTCCATATTTTTTATGTAAGAAATAAAATCCTTTGCCTAAGAATTCTTTTAATTCAGGACTTTTTAGAACGTTTCGCTCTGCAGTTATTGATGCCGAAATAATTTCCATATCTAAATAATTATCAACTTGACTTTTATACATTAAGTATAGACTACCATTTTTATCTAAATACTGACATAATATTATTAATAGTTCTATATTATTTAATTTGTTTTTTGAACTATTTAAATAGTTTTCAGAAACCTTTACTATAAAGTCTACATCTTTATTAAAATTCATAACAACTGCTTTTACAAATTCATAATTTTTCTTTACCCGATTAGAACATAAATTATAGAAATTTTTATCTTTAGATAATAATAATACTTCTTTCATAAATTCGCTATTATTTTCTAATTTCCCAATGCTATATCCTTTACCTAAATCATTTCCAAATATATAATTTACTATAACTTCTCTATTATATTTAGTCATACTACCACCCTATTATTGCAATTACATTGATATTGTATCAAAAATCTAGCAAAATGTCAGTATTTATTTATTTTCTTTTTATCAAATCTTAAATTTAAAAACTTATTTCCGTTTTACACTGTTTTTTCGGAAATAAGTCTTACAAATCAAATAATTAAGCGAAAAGCGGAATTTAGTCTGAAAATTCAAAACTATATATCAAGTTTATTATTTATCAATTTCCAATTTAGTTCCCATAAAGCATTTCTATTACTATCCCATTTAAGTTTCGCTTTTGCCTCTTCAAACGATAACCATTCCATTTTTGTATGTTCATGTGATAATGTTATAATCTCATTTGTTGCATCAATTCCAAAGCAATGTTCATATATTAAATAAACTTTTTCTCCCCATAAAAAATCTTTAGTTACATTAACAACTGGCATTGTACATATAGATTTTAATTCAACAACTGGTGCATCATAACTTATTCCTGCTTCTTCATTAGCTTCCCTCTTGCATGCTTCTAAAAAAGTTTCCCCTTCTTCTACTCCACCAGCTATCCCTTGCCATCTTTCCGTCTTTCCCCCTCTACAAAAAATTCCATATAAATAATTTCCATTGTCATCTTTTTTATACGGAAAAGCTAATATTTGATATGGCTGTCTCATAAAAGGCCTCCTTTACGATACTATTATACTATTTTAATAAGATAATCTCAACAAAAAGAATTTCTATTTTGTTAATTGAAAATTTAATTGAAACATTAAAATGAGAGATGTTTCAATTAGTCTTGCAACAATTTTGGGTAAGACTAACTTTGCTATGCCCTAAAACACTAAATGAAACACTTTTTTGTTTGTTTCATCAAAAAGTACAACTTTTTTGTTCCACTTACTCTTTCAAAGATAAGGTTCTTTATTATTTTTTCGTAGTGTTTCAATTTCTTTTTCATTTCACCATTTTTATCAAATATATTCTTTCGTTAATTTCTTTGCTATAGGAATCTGTTTGTGAAATAAATAATATACGATATACGGTAAAAAATCGGCTTTAATTATTTCTCTTATTTCTCTTAATGATACTTTATCGCTTTTATCTTTTAAATATATAGAAACTTGTTCCACTACATCAAATATTCCATTATGTATAGAAAATAATAAATTTTTTTGTAATTAAATACATAATTGCATAAGAATAATTTGCTAAAATATACATATCTTGTTTTTACTTTATCCACTTCTCCAATTCCTTCATCATGAGTATCAAAACCATTAATATATCTTCAGTTAAATTAACAATATCACCATCTGTCAAAAGTATAGATTCTTTAACTTGGATTTCAACAATTTTTAAATTACTTCTTTTTCCCGGCGGATTGGGTACTTGGCTAGATTTACATCATTAACCAATTTTAATGAAGTACTAGGTTTTAAATTCTTAATATTACTTTCGTTTATCTTTTTTAAATGCATCTTCTCAAATGTATATTAATTAATATATTATAGCAATAAAATTAACTAGCGATTATATTTGCTTATATTTAAAAGTATTCCCATAGATGTCATAGTTATTAATAACGATGAGCCTCCATAACTAAGGAAAGGTAATGTTACTCCTGTTACTGGTATTAATCCTACTACCACCATTAAATTTAATAATGCTTGAAAAGAAAGACCAAAAGTTATTCCAAACGCTAGATATTTTCCAAATTTATTATTACAGTTCATAGATATTTTAAAACCTCTATATATAATAATAATAAATAAAGAAGCTACAATAAGTATTCCCATAAAACCAAATTCTTCACTAATAATAGAGAAAATAAAGTCTGTTTGAGGTTCTGGTAAATAGAAATGTTTTTGAATAGAATTGCCAAGTCCTAATCCTAGTAACCCGCCTGGACCAATTGAATATAGGGATTGGATTATTTGAAATCCACTTCCTAATGGGTCAGTCCAAGGATTTATAAAAGATACTATTCTTTTTAATCTATATGGAGCAATTATAACTAAAGTAGCTATTCCAATTAAACCTAATACACCTATTTTTATAAAAAATCCCATTTTTACTCCACTAATAAATAGTAATACTATTATAGTCATAACTATTACGACACCAGTTCCAAAGTCTGGTTGAAGCATTATAAGTGCAAATACTAATAACAGTATTCCCAATATAGGTAATACTCCTTTTTTGATATCTTTTAATAACTTTTCATTTTTAGATAAATATTTTGATGTAAAAATTATTAAAGCAAGTTTTGTAAATTCACTAGGTTGTATTCCTAAAGATCCGATTCCAAACCAGCTTCTAGAACCATTTCTTATTGTTCCAATTCCTGGTATTAGCACTAATATAAGAAGTAAAAAGCAAACACCAAAAATAATGTTTGCTTTGTCTAAATACTTCAAATAAGGTATATTTGATACTATTATCATTATTACATATCCAATTAATAAAAATATTGCTTGAGCTTTTAAAAATTTATATGGATCATTAAATTTATACTCTGCCCAAACATAGGAAGAAGAATAAATCATAAGAAGTCCAAATAAAGATATTATTATTATAGCTATTAATAATAGATAATCTACCTTTTTCATATATCCCCCTTTATAACCAAACTCCATAAATAAGAGCAAGTAAACTTAAAATAAATCCGGCAATCCAAAATAATTTTACAATATCAGTTTCACTCCATCCTAATCTTTCAAAATGGTGATGAATTGGTGTCATTAAAAATACTTTTCTTTTAAAGACAACAACGGAAAATATTTGGATAATTACTGTAAGTGTTTCAATTACAAAGACTCCTCCGATAACAGCAAGAGACATTTCATGCGATGTTAATATGGCAATAGTTGCTAATGTCGCCCCTAAAGTTAAACTACCAGTATCACCCATAAATACTTTAGCAGGATGTGTATTATATACCAAGAATCCCATTATAGCTCCCACTAAAATAAAGCAAAATATACCAATATCTTGATAACCACTAATCCAATAACTTCCCCAAGACATAAGGCCAAAAGCCACAAAGCCAATTGCTGAAAGTCCTCCTGCTAGGCCATCTAATCCATCAGTTAAATTAACAGCATTAGAAGCCCCTACTAACAAGAATAAAATAAATACACCATAAAACCAATTTAAATCCCATTCAAAGTTAAATAAAGTAATTCTAAGAACAGAATCTCCACTTCCAAATTCTCTATATAAAATATAAAATATTAATGCTACAATAAATTGAAGAACTAATTTCTGGAATTGTGTTAATCCTTTATTTGTATTTCTTTTCAAACTAATAAAATCATCTAGGAACCCAATTCCACAATAAGCTAAGAATACAAATAAAATTATCAATAAATTAACTGAAAATTCCATTTTATTAGTTAAAATTAATGCTACTACCGTAATAAGTGTTGGTATTACAAAGATAAGTCCGCCCATTGTAGGAGTTCCAGCTTTTGCTCTATGGGCATCTACATAAACATTTATATTTTGACCACATTTAATTTTTTTTAATAATGGAATCATTATAAGACCAAATATTACTGTTATAATAAATCCAATCATTAAAGCAAATAAAGATTTAGTAAGTGTTAACATAAGTTCACTCCCATTTCTACAAATACATTATAGCATATTTTAATGCAAGTACCAAAATTATTTTGTCATATTTACATATTAACTGTCAATTACCAAGCATTAATCTCACAGTACTTCCCTCAGGTATTTTACTACCAGCTTCTGGAGACATTGATCTAATTACATCCCCATTACCAGTATATTCAATATGAAAACTTTTTAATAAACTTTGTGCTTCTTTAAGTCTCATTCCTTCAACATTAGGAAGTGTATAATATTTTTGTTCATACCACTGATATTCTTTATCTAAACCACCTTCAGGTTTTTCTATATCAAGAGCTTCTATCGCATCTGTTAATATTGATTTTGCAATTGGAGCTGCTACTGTACCACCAAATTGTGTTATTCCTTTTGGATTATCAATTGCTACATACACTATTACTTTAGGATCATTTGCAGGTAGAAATCCAATAAAAGAAACAATATAGTTTCCTACCATATAGGCACCATTACTTACTTTTTGAGCTGTCCCTGTTTTCCCTCCTACTCGGTATCCTTCTATATATGCATTTCTTCCGGTTCCCAATGCTACGACACTTTCAAGTGCCATTCTGACTGTAGCACTAGTATTTTCACTTATTACTTTTCTTACTTCTGTTTTCTCATTTAACTTTATTATCTCTCCTGTTTCTGGTTCGGTTATACTTTTTACTATATATGGCTTATATAAAGTACCACCATTAATTGCCGCACTAACTGCTGTTATTTGTTGTAACGTCGTCTATTAAATGAAACTTTCTACCTAAATTATCGGAGAATGTATTTATGCTTTCTCCTGTTTTCATATAAATATCTAGTTTTATCTTTTTATTCTCTTCTTTATAAACATAAATTCTATCAATTAGTTCATTAAAAACATC
>CALVSZ010000058.1 GCA_944359705.1 uncultured Bacilli bacterium
AACCTTTAGTTTGTGATGTGACACTTTTATTTAATAAAAGTTACTTATTTTTATGACAATATTGATTATTAACTACACTATGTAGGAAAGAATTTATTAAATTATGATTCAATTCTTATGTTATCACACTTTAAAGGACATCCAATGGGAGGATTTGGAGGAGCATTAAAGAATATGTCTATTGGTATTGCTTCAAGAAGAGGTAAAGCATGGATTCATAGTGCAGGTAAGGTAGAAGATGCTAATATATTATGGGAAAATTTGCCTTCTCAAGATGATTTTATTGAATCAATGGCAGAAGCCGATAAAGCAGTAATGGATAAATATAAAGATAATATTGTATATATAAATGTAATTAATAATTTATCAGTAGATTGTGATTGTGTTGCTAATCCAGAAAAAGTATGTATGAAAGATATTGGTATAGTATCTTCATTAGATCCGATTGCAATAGATAAAGCATGTTTAGATTTAATATATAATAGTGAAGACAAAGGTAAAAAAGATTTAATAGAAAGAATTGAATCAAGAAATGGAGCTCATATTATAGAGTATGGTAAAGAGTTAGGTCTTGGTACCGATGAATATGAACTAATAAATATAGATGAGGAGTAATTATGAAAGATAAAGTAATATTAGGAATAAAAGGATTTTTTATGGGAATAGCAAATATCATTCCTGGAGTTAGTGGTGGTACATTAGCTATTACCATGGGAATATATGAAGACTTAATTAATGCAATTAGTCATTTTGTAAGTAAGATAAAAGATAATATAAAGTTTTTACTTCCAATCTTGATTGGAGCATCAGTATCAATAATAATAGGGAGTAAAGTAATTGGATATTCACTGGAAAATCATCCACTTCCCACAATTATGTTTTTTACAGGATTAATATTAGGTGGCATGCCTATGTTATATAAAAAAATAAAAAATGATATTAAAATATCTAATTTAATAATATTTGCATTAACCTTTATGTTAGTAATAGGAATAGCTTTTTTAAAAACAGGTGGAGAAGTATCCTTTGCTTCAATGAATGTAATTGATTATATAAAATTATTTCTAGTAGGAATGGTAGCATCTGCTACTATGATAATACCGGGAATATCAGGATCATTTATGTTAATGGTAATGGGATATTATGAACCAATAATAAACACTATTAACAGTTTAACTACATTTAATAATATAGTAAAAGACTTATCTATATTAGTTCCTTTTGGAATAGGTGTATTAGTAGGAATAGTAATAATTGCCAAAATAATAGAGTTCTTATTTAAGAAATTTGAAGTACCAACATATTTTGGCATAATAGGATTTGTACTTGCTTCTATTATTGGAATATTTACAAGCGCCGAAGGATTAACTTTTAGTATTATACCATTTATATTAGGAGTTATCTTATTTATAGCAGGATTATTAATTGCATATAAATTAGGAGATGAATAAAAAGTTTTATGTTTAATCATAAAATTTTTTTCTATTTGAATAGAAAATATACTATTTCAAAGTGCAAATACGGTTTTCCGAAGTGCAAAAATTGCACTTTGGAATTGATAAAATAGAAGAAATGTAGTATAATATTTATAGTTAGGAGGATTATTTTTATGGACAAAAAAGAAAACTGGAATTTAGAATTGTTTCAATATATAAAACAAGGTGAACCGAGTCAAGTAGAAAAAACAAAAGTTTGGGAGACAGCTATAGGCCTTCAAGAAGTAGATGGATTAAAACCTTCAAAATATTTGGTTGAAACAGCAAAGGAACATATTGAAGGAAATATTAATTTAGAAGAAGTTAAGAAAAGAATTGATAATTATTATAAAGTTTTAGATAGTAGAAGACTTGAAGAAAATGAAAATATTGAAGAAGCAGATAAAGTATCAGTAAGAATTGTCGAAATATTAAGTGATAAGTCATTTAATTTTAGTCCTACCGAATTAATAAGTATTCATAAAAAATTATTTACTGGTATATATAAACTTGCAGGTGTTATAAGGAATTATAATTTTACAAAAGATGAGTGGATATTAAATGGAGATACTGTTACATATGCTTCTTACGAAAATGTTATGGCAGCTTTAGAATATGATTTTGAACAAGAAAGAAATTTTTCATATAAAAATTTATCACTTGATGAGTCTATTAAACATTTGTGCCGATTTACTTCAAATATATGGCAAGTTCATCCTTTTTGTGAAGGTAACACTAGAACAACAGCAGTTTTTATTATTAAATACTTAAGAACATTTGGATTTAATATTAATGATGATGTATTTGCAAATAGTTCTTGGTATTTTAGAAATTCATTAGTTAGAGCTAATTATAAAAATTTTGAAAAAAATATTTTTGAAGATATAAGTTATTTAGAAAAGTTCTTTTACAATCTTTTATCAGATACTAAATATGAATTAAAAAATAGATATACTCATATTGATTATACTGAAGACAAAATATGTGAAAAATTAAAGTGTAAAAATTGTACTTTAGAAGAACAGGTTATATTAAATTTGATCAAAGAAAATTCTACTATTAAACAAGATGAAATTGCTATAATTCTTGGTAAATCATTAAGGACTATAAAGACCAGAATGAATGAAATGCAAGGAAAAGGACTAATAACTAGAAAAAATGGAAAAAGAAATGGAGAATGGGAAATTTTATTGGAATTAAAGTAAATTATATGTTGGTATTATGAGAATTTTTTTAATTCTTTTTTTTAATTCTGAATGTTTACTATATGTAAAGTAAAAAATATGATATAATGTAGTAGAAGGATGTGGTAGTATGTATGATAATAAATATATCGTAGGACTTGATATTGGAATATCTTCGGTAGGATGGGCATTACTTGCACTAGATGAAAACGATAATCCATATCGTATAATTGATGTAGGAAGTAGGATTTTTACTCCAGGTGAAGAAGCAAGTGGAGATAGTAAAGCAAAAGCAAGAAGAGAAAAAAGAGGAGCTAGAAGAATATCTAGAAGAAGAGAATTTAGAATAGATAGAGTAAGAAATTTATTATATGAAAATAATTATTTAAAAGGTAATATTAAAGAAAATAATGTAGTATCAGAAAAAAATCTTGAATTAACAAAAATATTTAATGATATGATTATAGAGTATTATAAAGAAAATAATACAAATCCTTATTTATTGAAAGTAGAAGCATTAAATAGAAAATTAAATGATGAAGAACTATCAATAATATTAGTTCATTATGCTAAAAAAAGAGGATATAAGTCTAATAGAGAAGAAGGAACAAATGATAAAGATGCTGGAAAAGTATTGTCCGCAATTAAAGAAAATGAAAAAATAATGAAAGAAAATCATTATGAAACAATATCAGAAATGTATGTAAAAGATAATAAATTTAAAAATAAAATTAAAAATGGACCTGATGATTATAAAGTATCTGTAACTAGAGAAATGTATGAAGACGAAATAAATAAAGTATTAGATAGTCAAATTAAGTTTGGACTTATTGATAATAAATTTAAAGAAGAATATTTAAATATTTGGAAAAGTCAAAGACATTATTCTGAAGGACCAGGATATTATTATGAATATATAGATGGCAAAAAAGAAAAATTAAGGTCTCCTTATGGTGGTAATTTAATTGAAAGAATGGTTGGAAAGTGTATTTTTGATGATAATCCTAGGGCTCCTAAAAGAGCTCCAAGTTCTGAAATTTATGTAGGTTTATCTAAATTATTAAATCTAAGGTATAAAGTAGATGATAAAGAATATATAAGTTTAACTAAAGAACAAATTAAAGAAATATTAGAATTATCAAAAGATAAAAATGAAATCAAATATAGTTTAATTAGTAAAGTAATAGGTAACGATAATGTTAAATTTAAAAATTTACAATTGTCTAAAAAAGAATATATAAAAGTAATAGATGAATTAAAAAAGAAACTAGATATACCTAAAGATAAGAGAGTAGATATAAATTCTCTAACTTCAAAAGAAAAAGAATTATATGATGAATTATATAATAAAGCATTATATAGTAAAACATTATTTGAATTAAATGGTTACCATGAATTAAGAAAAGTATTTGAAAAATGTTATGGTAAAGAAGAATGGGATAATATTAAAGATAATATAGATATGCTTGATGAATTAGCAAGATTATGTACTAATTATAAAACTAATGATGATATAAAAAGCGGTATTGAAAATTCTGTAATTATTCCTAATAAATATAGTGATATGGAATTTATAGAAAAATTACCTAACTTTAAAGACCATTTAATGTTGTCAACAGAATTAATTAAAAAACTTATTCCTATAATGTTAGAAGGCAAAAGATATGATGAAGCAATGGAAGCATTAAATTATTCACATTCTGATATATATGGGAATAAAACTAAACATGATTTATTATTACCAATTAATAGTGTAAGTTCCATTAGAAATCAAAGAGTAATAAGATCATTATCTCAGGCTAGAAAAGTATTAAATGCTATTATTAAGAAATATGGTTCTCCTAAAATAATAAATATTGAAACAGCTAAAGAACTTGCTAAAACGAAAGATGAAAGAAGAGAGATAGAAAAATATCAATTAGAAAGAAAAGCAGAAAATGATAAAACAAAACAGTTGTTAGTAGAACTTGGAATATTTACTTCTATAGATAAGATAACTAGTAATGATTTATTAAAATACAGATTATGGAAAGAACAAAAAGAATGTTGTGGATATAGTGGGAAAAAAATAAATATAGAAGAATTATTTGATAAAAATGTTGTTCAAATTGATCATATATTACCTTATTCTAGAACATTTAATGATAACTATTTAAATAAAACTTTAGTGTTTACAAAAGAAAATCAAGATAAAAGAGAAAGAACACCTTTTGAATGGTTTGGTAATACTGATAGATGGGATAAATATGAAAGCTTTATTAATAGTTTAGCTATACCACTTAAAAAGAAGGATAATTATTTAATGCGTAATTTAGATTTTGATACAGCAAGAGCAATGCGTGATCAAAATTTAAATGATACTAAATATATAAGTAAAGAATTAGCGTCTATTATTAAAGCATATTTAAATGTTGAAAAGGTAAATATGTATTCAGGTAGTTTAACGGCTAAATTAAGAGCAAGATGGGGATTTAATAGGCTTACTCATAGTTATATTTCTAAAAATTATATAATGCCTAATGATATGAAAGAAGATATTAAAAAAGATAGAGATAATCACTTACATCATGCTATGGATGCTTTAGTTATTGCATCAATAACACCATCATTAGAACAAAAAATAACATTATATGAAAAGTTTAGTAGATATATAGATGGTTTAACAGAAAAGCAATTTAATGCTTTAACTGAACAAGAAATTAAAGAATATGATGGAACTTTTTATAATGACGAAACTGGAGAAATAGACGAAGTAAGTTTTAGAAAGTATGCAAGGGAAGAGAAATTAAAAGAGCATATTACTTATGGTAAACATGATGTTGCTAAGTTAGAGTTTCCTCTTCCATATGAAAAGTTTGATGATGAAGCAAAATTAAGAGTATATGAACAAAATATAGATGTTTTAAAATGGAATTTAAAAGGATTTAATACTTATACTAATAAAGATATTGAAAATGTAAAAGTTTTAACACCATCATTAGCTAAACCTAAAATATCAGGACAAATGCATGAAGAAACATATTACGGTACAGTAAAAGATAAAGATGATATAATAATATATAAAACACTTAGAACACCGCTTACTAAAGTTAAAAGAAAAGATTTAGAGAATATTCCAGATAGGTTATCTGGTTCAAAAGATATTTATAATGCTTTAGTTGAATGGTTTGGAGATAAAGAAAAAGGCGAAGATGCTTTAAAAGCACATAATGGAAAGTACCCAATAAATCCAAATGATACAGAACAAAAAGAAATAAAGAAGATTAAATTATATTCACCATATAAGAATACTGGACATATGGTTAATGGTAGTAACGTTGAAAAAGGTGATATTTATCAAATAGATGTTTTAAAATCAAAAGATGTTAATGATGATAAATTATATTTTGTAGCATATGATTTGTTTGATTTAAAGAAAGGTAATAGTAAAAGTAAAAATGTAGATTTTAATATTAAAGTCGAATATGGTAGAGATAAAAATTATGTGATTATGTCATATAAAGATATGTTAGACAAGTATGATGTTATATTAAAATTGAATAAAAATGATTTAATAAAAGTTAGAAATAAAGAGGGAAAACAAAGTGTTGGTTATGTTACTGGATTTTCAACAGGTAAAATTGAAATTAAAAGTTTAATAGGGGACGGATATGATTTGTTTGGAGAAAATAATTTGTTTGAGAAGCAAATTGATAGATTTTATATAACTATATCAACAATTAAATCTATAGATAAATTATCAATTAACTTATTAGGAGAAATCAGTGGGTTATAGACAAGTTGTCATAAAGAAAAGTGAGAAAATTCATTTTAAAGATAATCAACTCGTAATAGAAAAGGAAGGAACTTCTTCAAAAGTTCCTTTAGAAGATATTAGTTATGTTTTAATTGAGGATCCTACTACAATTATAACTACTAGATTACTTGCAGAGTTTGGTAAAAATGCTATTTCATTAATTATATGTGATGAGAGATTTGAACCCACTTCAATAATGTATCCATATAATTATCATTTTAAACAATTAGATGTATTTAATAATCAACTTCAAATAAATGAAGATATAAAAAAAGAATTATGGAATCAAATAGTAAAAAAGAAAATAGAAAATAGTATTAGAGTATTGGAAATGACTTCTAAAGAAGAATTTCCAATCTCTAAATTAACTAGTTATTTAGATGAAATAATTGATGGAGATATAAAAAACAGAGAAGGACTATCTGCTAAAATGTATTTTCGAAGTTTATTTGGAAATGAATTTATTAGGTTTTATGATGATGGAGTAAATTCTGCTTTAAATTATGGTTATACAATTATTGCAAGTGCTATAATAAGAAATTTAGCAGTTTTTGGATTAAATACTTATTTAGGAATACATCATAACTCTAAAATTAATAATTTTAATTTAGCATATGATTTATTAGAACCTTATAGGAGTGTAGTAGATAAATTTGTTTATGATAATAAAGATAATATTTGTTATCCATTATCTTTTGATTTCAGAAAGAAATTAATAAATCTTTTGAATAAGGAAGTATTACATAATAATAAAAAATATACTATTGAATATAGTATAGGCCTACTTATAAAAAGCTATATAAAATCTTTTTCGACTGGCGATATTACTTTGGATTTACCAACTATAATATATGAATAGATTTATGAGAATAATAGTAATGTTCGATTTGCCAGTTATAACAGAAAAAGAAAAAAAGATAGCATCTAAATTTAGAAAATATTTATTAGATGATGGATATATAATGATGCAATATTCTGTATATTCTAGAATATGTAAAAATAATGATGATTTAAATAAACATATTAATAGATTAAGAATTAATTCTCCTAAAACAGGCAATATTAGATTATTACAAGTAACAGAAAATCAATATAATAATATGATAATGTTTTGTGGAACAAAGAGTGTAGAAGAAGATATATCTATAGAAAATTTATTAGTATTTGAATAAAAAAACAGGCAAAAGCCTGTTTTTATAATCTTTATGGTTAGATCAAACCTAAGGCATTATGCCTTATTACAGAAACCTGTAAACTTTTAGTAATGTATGTCCTTTCTTCCAGGACAATTACATTATATAATATTTTTATTTTTTAGTCAATGAATTGATTACAAATTTCTGAAAAAAGCAATTGCATATCTTTGTTTTCGCATATAATATATTCACTAGTAATATTTTTAGGTTTAATCAAAACAACTTTAATACTTGTAGAATTAAGTATTTTACTTAATAAGTGTGGATAATTATTTAAAATAGAATATTTTATCTTATTTATATCTTGTTTATTTCTAT
>CALVSZ010000059.1 GCA_944359705.1 uncultured Bacilli bacterium
TAATATATAAATATTAAAAACACAAAAAATAAGTCAAATTATTGTAGAAAATACTTGACTTTATTATAGGAGGTGATATATGGATACTTTATTAATTATTTTATATATTTTTATAAATTTTATTAGTATTTATTTGTCTTATCGGTATTTTGATAAAAATGGACTCTTTACTTTATCAATACTTTTCTTTATGGTATCATTTTTAACATTAAATCAACTAATAAAATTTAATGTTATTACTTATAATATTGCTATTATAAGTTTTGTTTCTTTTACTACTATTGAATACATTTTTATCATAAAGGAAACAAAAAAAGAAAATAAAAAATATTTATTTAATTACATTATATTTAATATTATATTTATAACTTCTTTAATATTAACATTATTATATAATCATTCTATTAATGATACTTTTTCTAAAAACTTTTTACTAACTTTTTTTGAAAACAAATTAATTTTTATATTATTTCCATTTATAAATATTATTTCTATTATATTAACTTATAAAATATTTGAATATATTCAAAAAAAAGAAAATATATTTTTTAATAAAATTATTATTACTACAATTATTGTTGGTATTATAGATACAATTTTATATTTTACCATAGGGAATATACTTGATATTGGATTTATTGGTTCACTTAGAATAGCGTTAGGAAACTACTTAATTAAAATTTTATTGACTATATTATTTATTCCTTTAATATATACAATTACCGATAAAAGGAAGAGGATATCATGAATTTAATTATTTTTATATTAGAATTATTATTATCTTTTATTATTATATATTTTTCCTTTAAACACAATATTCCTAGGAATATATTGATTATTCAGTTAATTATATTATCTAGCGTTATGGGAGTTAAATTAATCACAATTAATTCCACAGATATTCAATTAGGATTATTATTTTCAACCATAATATACATATTGTGTAATATAGTAATTCAAAAAAAAGGCATTGAACAAATAAATGTTTATTTAAAAGAAATAATTTTTTATACTTTTATATTTATGTTAATTATATTTAGTAATGAAATTATTAGTTTTTTGAATAATTCTAATTTAATCATATCTGATTTAATATATCTTCCACATATTAAAATTATTTTAAGCAATTCGTTAGCATTAATCATAGGAATATACGTTAATTCTTATATGTATTATGATATTAAAAAGAATAAGAACAATATTATTTTAAGTACGATTAGTTCGGGGATCTTAGCCTTGGCTATTGAATGTTTAATTTTTTCAATTTTAACGTTTGACTTTAACAATTCTATTGTATTATTTATAACATCTTTGAGTTACAAGTTTTTAATAAAATTTATTATTCTTATTTTAGGAATACCATTAATTTATAAATTTAGTAAAATATAAGGAGGTCATATGAGAACAAGAAAAAATGATTTAGTTAGTGATGATCTAAAACCATTTATAGGGAAAATAATTAAAGAATATAGGGAAAAGTATAATTATTCACTTGAAGATTTATCAAAAGCTTTAGGACATAAAAAAAATAGGCAAACTCTACATAAATATGAAAACTGTACTTTAAACATTCCATATGATATATTTTTTGAAATATGTCAAATATTTAATATTAAAGATGACATATTAGATAATGTATCAATGAGTGATGATGAAAGAAAGAAAATAGAAAAAAAATTGATTAAGAACTATGTTAATAACATGAGAGAAAATAATGGTTTAAGTGTTAAAGAAGAGAAAATTATTAATACATATAAAAATGCTTCTTTTGAAAGTATTTCTAAACCACAAGAGTTGTGTATAAAATTATTAGACGACTCTATGGCACCTCAATATTTTAAAAATGATAAAATTTATTTTAAAAAACAAAATGACTATAGTAACGGTGATGATATAGTTATTGCTATAAAAAATAACATTTTAGTTGTAAGAAGACTATATAGATACCCTAAAGGAATTATTCTACAAGCATTAAATCCTAATTATCAAACCATTAATGTAAATATTATTTCAACAGATATGATTTTGGGAAAAGTAACTTCTATTACTAGAGAAATAAAATAAGACAACTTACTGTTGTCTTATTTTTAGTTTAATGCATCTTTTAATTTATTTCCAGCTTTAAATCCTGGAGCAATACGAGCAGCTATTTTTACAGTTTCTCCAGTTTGAGGATTACGTCCTGTACGTGCTTCTCTTTTCTTAGCACTAAAAGTACCAAATCCTACTAAAGTAACTTTACCTTCTTTCTTAAGTCCTTCGGTAATTCCATTGATTACTGCATCTAAAGCTCTAGAAGCTTCAGCTTTTGTTAAATCAGCTTCTTCTGAAATAAAATCAACTAATTCAGCTTTTGTCATTTTTTTACCTCCATCTAACAAGCATATATCTATGCTTACTACATAAAGATATCACGAAAAGTCATATAAATCAATAGTTTTTACAAAAGTTTACTTTCATTTTTACTATATTACAATAGCAATCATATTAGATGAACCTTTATTTATTACTTTAGTAAGAGTTTGCCCTAATTTAAATCTAATAGAATCAGGCATCATTGATAGTTTAGCTTGTATTCCTTCTTGCACTATAACATCTAAACTTCTTCCAAATATTTCTGATTTCCATATAGTTTCTGAACCACTATCCTTTGTTAAATAATTAATTAACTCTTTACTTTGCATTTCTGATCCTATTATTGGTTCAAATGTACTTTCTACATCTACTTTTATCATATGTATAGATGGCGCTTTTGCTTTGAGTTTAACTCCATATCTACCACCTTGTTTGATTATTTCTGGTGGATCTAACTTCATATCCGCTAGAGTAGGAGATGCTATTCCATAGCCCGTTTGTTTAACCATTTTTAATGCTCCTTTTATTTGATCGTATTCTTTTTTAGCTATGTTGTATTCTTGAAACATTGATAATAACTGTGCTTTTGTAGAAACATCTCTTCCTATAGTTTGACTTAAGACCTTATTAAATAATCCACTAGGAGACTCTATATTAATTGTTACTTCTCCGGTTGAAGTATTAACTTCCGATATATATGATTTCTCAATAACATCACTATTTGTAAAATGCTGTGTTATTTTTTCTATGTTTTTTAATTTATTTACTTCAATAACACTTTCTTTTATCATATTAATATATTCTTTTTTTAATTCATGATCTGGATTTAATATTGCCACCCATTCAGGAATATTTACTTTTACTTCTTCTATTGGAAACTCATATAATGCATTTTTTAATATATCATACATATCTTTTTCTTGCATATTTTCAATATTTAAAGGAATTACAGGAACATTATGTTCTTCTTTTAATTTATTAGCTATATTTTCTGTTTCTGGTAACATTGGATGAACTGAATTTAATACTACAATAAAAGGTTTACCAATATTTTTTAACTCTGAAATAACTGTTTCTTCTGCTTCTATATAATCGTTTCTGGAGAATTCTCCAATTGAACCATCTGTAGTTATTACAATTCCTATTGTTGAATGCTCTTTTATAACTTTTTCTGTTCCTATTTCTGCAGCTTCTACAAAAGGAATTGGTTCAGAATACCATGGAGTCATTACATATCTTGGCCCATTATCATCTTCATAACCTTTAGCAGAATTAATTACATAACCTACACAGTCAATCATTCTTATATTTGCACTAAAGTCATCTATTTGAATTTTTGCGGCAGTAGCGGGAATAAATTTAGGTTCTGTTGTCATAATTGTTTTACCAGCAGCAGATTGTGGTAATTCATCTATAGTTCGCTTTTTTTCATTATCATCACTTATATGCGGTATTACCATTTTTTCCATAAATTTTTTTATAAAAGTAGATTTACCCGTTCTAACAGCTCCAACTACTCCTAAATATATATCACCACCGCTTCGTTCAGCAATACTCTTAATTATTTCATTTTTTTCCATTTAATACCTCTCTTTCGTATTCATTTAATATTATGTATATTAAATATAAATATGAAAAATAAAGACTATATTTAGTCCTTATTTTTATTTTCTTTAACCTTTTTAATAAAATAATTATATAATTTACTCATATTATCCATATCTTCTGGATGCCATTGAACTCCAATTATACATTTATTTCTACTTATATATTCAATAGCTTCTATTTCACCATCATCTGATATTGCTGAGCATATAAATGGTTTACTAATTTTATTTAAAGTATATAAATGCCTACTATTTACTTGTAAATTACTACCATATAAATTATATAATATTGAATTTTTATTAATATTTATATTGTGTTTTTTTGTATAATTATAATGATTGTCTACTTTTTTTAAATTTTTTTCTTTCTCTTTATTACTATATAACCCTATTATTTGATGTCCCATACATATTCCTAATATTGGTTTATTCATTTTTATTGCTTCTTTTAATAAATTAAAATGGTATTCATATATATCTGATCCACCTTGAAAAATAATACCATCACAAATGCTAATTAATTTTTTGTTAATATCTTTTTTATTATCATAATTTAATATTCCAATATATGTACATTTACCATCTAAATATTTTAAATTGTTTTTAGTTATAGCTTGATATGTAGTATTATTAATTGTTTCATCTCTTGCTATTATTCCAATTATTATATCATTATTCATTTGAAATAAATTTATCTAAATTGTTAGGTACTTTATCATTAATTACTGCACTAATAATTTTTTCTTCCTTTTCTTTAGATACCTCTCTACCAGTCATTTTTGAAATATCACGAATTACTTCTCTCAAGGTGTTTTCATCTTTCATATTTCCTTGTTGCAATTTATTAGCAAGGGATAATATAGTTTCTTTACTTACATTTGTTTTCTTTTCAACTTTTTTAAAAAAATTATCTGAAAAAGACATAAAAGAACCTCCTACATTATAATATATGTAAAAGGTTATTTATAGTTCTTTAATATTATTCATTCTTATTTTTAAATTGTAATATAATAGGAGTACCTTCTAAATCAAAATTTTCTCTTAATTGATTTTCTAAATATCTTTCATATGAGAAATGGACCAATCCTTTGCTATTTACATTTAAAGTAAATTTAGGTGGTTTTGTTCCAGATTGATTTACAAAGTATATTTTTAATCTTTTTCCTTTATAAGAAGGTGGTTCATTTAAAAATACAGCTTCTCTTATGACATCATTTAAAATGCTTGTCTTTATTTCTTTATGATGATTTTCATAAACTTTTATTATTTCTGGTAATAGTGTATGTATACGTTTTTTAGTTAAAGCTGATAAAAAGACAATTGGTGCATAGGATATAAATTTAAATTCTTCCCTAATTAACTTAGTATATGTTTTTATATCATCCTTATCTTTGACTGTATCCCATTTATTTACTACAATTACAATTGCTTTTCCTGATTCTAATGCGTAACTTGCAATATGTTTATCATGTTCTATTATTCCTTCTTCTGCATTTATTACTAGTAAGCAAACATCACTTCTTTCTATTGCTTTCATACTTCTAAGCACGCTATATTTCTCTATATTTTCATATATTTTTCCACTTTTTCTAATACCTGCTGTATCTATTGCTATAAATTCCTTTCCATCATATTTAAAGGGAGTATCTACAGCATCTCTAGTGGTACCTGCTATATCACTAACAATGGCCTTGTTTTCATTTAATAGAGCATTTAATAAGCTACTTTTTCCTACATTTGGTCTTCCTATAATAGCAAATTTAATTACTTCATTATCTTCTTCAGTTATATTGTTTTTACTAAAATCTTTCACTATTAAATCAAGTAATTCACCAAATCCTAAATTGTGTTCTCCAGAAATACCAATTACATCAGAAAAACCTAATTCATAAAAATTATAAATATTATCACTTCTTTTTACATTGTCTAGTTTATTTACAACAACAATTACTTTTTTTCCTGACTTCATTAACATATCTCTAATAGCATAATCATTAACATTTAATTCTTCTAAACCATCTACTACAAATAATATAGTGTCAGCTTCATCAATTGCTATTTGTGTTTGAACCTTTATCTCATTATTAAAAAGTTCTTTACCTACATCTATTCCTCCAGTATCTATAATATGAAACTTATAATCGTTATAAATTACATCTCCATAAATTCTGTCTCTAGTAACTCCAGGAGTATCTTCAATAATTGAGACTTTTTTTCCTATTAATTTATTAAAAATTGTTGATTTACCTACGTTTGGTTTACCTACTAATGCTACTGTTGGTAATTTCATTTTTACACCTTCCTTTTATATGTAAATAATCATTGACTCCTTTATAAAGTTATCATTACTTATTGTATTATCTAAAAATTCTATTATTTTCATATAATCTTTTTCTTCTAATGTTTCAACATCTATATAAAAATTGCTTTTATAGTAGTACATAGTTTTACTTTTATAATTTATATTTTCAACAAAATCAAAATAATCTATTTTATGTAAAAGATTATTATTTATATAAAAAGTTATTTTCATATTAGTTAAATTATCTATAAAATCATTATTAGAAATTTTATATATATTAACTAAAATATTAAATTTATAAATATATATATCTACTTTTAATAATCCAAAAATATTATATTTTAAAATGTTTTTTTTTAATACTTTTAATACATAATTTTTTAATTTATCATAGTTATCCATATTAAAATCAATATTATTAATATTTAATATTTTTAATTGATACAAATTATCTTCTAATTTAATAAAAATCATTAAATCACCTATGATAATTTATGATATAAGTACGAATATGCAACTAAATTTATAAAAATGTTTCTATTAAATTAAGTACCTCAGTTTTGCCAATTTTTGTTATTGCTGAAAACAATATTATATTATTTTTATCTACTTTAAGAGTATCTTCAATTATTTTTATATTTTTGTCGATCATTGACTTTTTTACTTTATCTACTTTTGTTGCAATAATTGTAACAGATATATTATAATATTTTAAAAATTCATACATCATTATATCATCATTGGTTGGTTTATGTCTAAAGTCAATCAAAAGAAATACATTTTTTAGATTTTGTCTTGATTCTAAATAATCTTCCATTATTAAGCCAAAATTATTTTTTAATTTTTTACTTACCTTTGCAAATCCATATCCAGGAACATCTACTATATAAAATAAATCATTAATTAAATAAAAGTTGAGTGTCTGTGTCTTTCCTGGTGTAGATGAAGTTCTTGCAAAATTTTTTCTGTTTATTAATGTATTTATAAAACTACTTTTCCCCACATTACTTCTGCCGACTAATAAAAATTCGTTTTTATTATCTACCGGATATTGACTCTTTCTAACTGTTATTATTGGTATATCAACCTTTTCTATCTTCATAGTTATAATCCTCCGTTCAAAAAGATTTTGGACTTCCAAAATTTATACATATTATACCAAAAAACATATAATAAAGCAAATGGACAAAAGTCAAAATAAATTTTGACTAACTTACCTCACGGTAAGTTTTTTCTACTTCACTGGAATTTTTATTCCTCCATAGACCAGATTCGGATAGTTGCTACCCTACTTATATTAAATTGTCAAAATTTATGGCGTCATTAGTT
>CALVSZ010000060.1 GCA_944359705.1 uncultured Bacilli bacterium
AAAGATTTGGAATTAGATTTATCCTTAGATGATAAAGCTTTCTGCATATTTGATACAGATACAAAATTAGAAAAAAACGTACAAATTGAAGCAGCAATAAAAATGTCTAAAAAGAATAATATAATTCCAATAGTATCTTCTCCATGTGTAGAATTATGGTTTTTACTGCATTATGAATATACAACTGCAATAGTAAGTAGTAATGAAGTAATTGAAAGATTAAAAAGATATTATCCTAAATATGAAAAAAACTGTAATATTTATCCGGATATAAAAGATAAGACTAATAAAGCAATAGATAATTCTAAGAAACTTGAAAAATATCAAAAACAAAATAATAGAAAACTTCAAACCGTAGAGGCAAATCCTTATACAGAAATATACAAAATTGTAGAAGAATTAATAAAATAAAAATAATATAGTCGAGGGCATTAATATATATAATATGAATTTAATATTTCCTCGATTTTTATATTATCTAAATATTTAGTAACTATGTAAAATTATGGGAAATCTAAAATACTATACAAAAAACGACAAAAATATGTTATAATCTAAGATGACGATAGGGAGGTAAGATTGTGAAGAAAGTACCATATATATTAGTAGCAATATTATTATTTTTATTATTTGTTAATTTTACTTCCGCTGATGTAAAAAAAGCCGTAGTATATTGCCCAGATAATAACGATCCATTAAATGTAAGAGATGGTGTTGGAGGAAAACTTTTAACAGCACTATCTTGTAATACTGAAGTAAAAGTGTTAGATCAAAATGCAGGAAGTAATAGCAGTTGTTCTAAATGGTATAAAATAGAATATGGTAGTGGTAGTGTTGGTTATGCTTGTGGCGATTATTTACGTGTAATAGAAGAAGTAAAATTAACAGGTAGTGATAATATTTATATAAAAGAAAATTATGATAATCCACTTAGTTCTGATGGATTTATGGCATGTTATGAGGATACTACTGATGTTAGTTTAAGAAAATCACCGGGTGGAACATCTACTGGAAACAAAGTAAGTTGTGGTGAAAAAGTTAAAATAAATTCTGTTAGTGAAGGTAGTGGTACTTGTGGGTATTACTATAATATTACAGATTCTAAAGGAAATAGTGGCTATGTATGTGGTTATTATGTAAACACTACTAAATTAAGTACTACTGCTACTAACTATTATAATAATAATGAAAGTTTAGAAGAATATTATAGTACATTAAGAAGTAAGGGATTTCCCGATAGTTATCTTCCTTATTTAGCAGAAATACATGCAAGACACCCTAATTGGGTATTCAATGCAGAAACAATTAATTTAGACTTTAACGATATTGTCTTAAATGAAAATGCTTATGGTAGAAGTTTATTACAAGGTGTATCTTTTTCCCAAAATTATTATTCAATGGATATTAATACTTATGATATTTTAAATGATACATTTAGATATTATCCAACAGAAATAGGTTGGTATGATGCTTCATCAGAAGCAGTAGCATACTATTTAGATCCTAGAACATATTTAAATGAAAAATATATATTTGCCTTTGAATCACTTAACTTTAATAGTAGTCATACTAAAGAAATAATAGAAAAGATTTTATCATCACAAACATTTTGGCCAACAGTTTATAAAAACTTTGAAGGAAGTGTATATGAAGATATAATAACAGCAACTAAAGAAGTTGATATTAGTTCTATTCATATTGCTAGTCGTATTAAACAAGAAATAACAGGTATTTCTACTACTGACCCAAGACTTGGAGGAGAGTTTACTTATAATAATCAAACTTATAGTAATTATTATAATTTCTTTAATATAAAAGTATATGGTGATAATAAAATTGTTAATGGTATGATTTATGCTATGGAAAATGATTGGAGTACTCCATTTAAAGCTATATATGGAGGAGCTAATTTTATTAGTGAAGAATATGTAAAAGTTAATCAAGATACGATGTATTATCAAAAGTTTGATGTATCTACTAGTAATGGGCATTATGATCACCAGTATATGCAAAATTTAGCAGCAGCTATTCAAGAGACTAATACTACGTATAATACTTATGTAAATAACTTAAATGATTATTTAGATACCGCTATTGTATTTACTATTCCTGTATATCAAAATATGAGTGCTTATGCCGTAGTATCCCCAAGTATAGGAAACCCTAATAATTATTTAAAAGAAATAAAGATAAATGATAAAGTAATAAATAATTTTGCTTATGATGAATATAGTTATGAAATTACCGTTTCATATAATACTACTTCTATAAATATCGGAGCAACTCCAATTAATAATAAGGCAACAATAAAGGGAAGTGGAGTAGTTCCTATTACAAATGAAGAAACTACAATAACATTATCAGTAACTTCTGAGAGTGGAAGGACAAGAAATTATGTTATTAATGTATTAAGAGATAAAAATGAAGAAGAAAATACGGTAGAAATAGAATATATTTTAAATAATATAGGAATAAAATATAATGATAATTATATTTATGGAATAAGTGAAAATACTGATATAAAAAGTTTAATTGAAAACGTTAGTAAAGTTAATAATTATGCTAGTGCTACTGTTAAAGATAAAGATAATAATATAAAAACTAGTGGTACATTTAAAACTGGAGATAAAGTAATTATTAATAACTCTAAAGATGAAGAACAATTTACAATATTAATATATGGAGATATCAATGGGGATGGTGCTATTAACAAAGATGATTGCTTAGCAATATTAAGACATTTAAATGGCTATACAACACTAACTGATGTATATGGTGTATCTGCTGATGCTAACAAAGATGGAAAAATTGATAAAGATGACTGTTTAGCAATATTAAGACATTTAAATGGTTATACTGATTTAAATAAATAGGAGGATTTTATGAAGTCAATTAAAAAAATAATAATATTTATATTTGCGTTTATATTATGGACAAATAATGTAAGTGCTACTAGTTTAAGTATTAAGAGTAGTGCTTCTTCAATAACTAAAGGAAGATCTATTACTATTACATCATTAATATCTGCAGATAGTGGAATATATACAACAACAGGTACTGTAAAATGTACTGGTGCTGGAGTTAATTCAAGTGTTGATTTATCTTACGAAGACTTAAATACTGCTAATAAATCAAAATCATTTTCTCTTACAATAAAACCTACAACATCAGGTACTATTACCTGCTCATCATCAAATGTCCGTATTAGAGAATTAGCTCAAGAAAAAGAGTATCAACTATCTGATAAAAGTATATCTATTACGGTTAAAGAACCAGCAGTTATTCCTCCTAAAGAATATTCTAAGAATAATTATTTAAAATCTCTTAGTGTTGAAGGATATGATATTTCTTTTGATAAAGATACCCTTGAATATTCAATAGAAGTAGGAAATGAAGTTGAAAAAGTAAAAATAAATGCTCAAACAGAAGACTCTAAAGCAAGTGTAAGTGGTACTGGAGAAAGAGAAGTATCTGAAGGTAATAACAAATTAGAAGTAAGAGTTGAAGCAGAAAATGGTAATGTTAAGACTTATGTTATAAATGTTATAGTAAAAGAATTAGACCCAATTAATGTAAAAATAGGTAGCGAAGAATATACCGTAATTAGAAAAGAAGATGTTTTAACAGTTCTTCCTAATTATCAAAAAACAACAGTTAATATTGATGGTGAAGACGTTTTAGCATACTATAATGAAATAACTAAGTTTACTATTGTAGGATTAAAAGATAGTAAAGGCGTTGCTAACTATTATATATATGATGATGGTGAGTATACTTTATATAAAGAATATATATTTAATGGAATAACGTTATATTTAACAGGAAAAGATGTTAATATAGATAATTATGATGAAACAACTTTTAATTATAATAATGATAAATTAAACGCATATAAATTATCAGATAATAGTTTAATTAAAAAAACATATGCTCTAGATGTAGATGAACTTAAAAATTATTATTTATTTTATGCTATTAATGTAAATACTGGTGAAGAAAATTTATATAAATATGATCCATTAGAGGGAACTGTTCAACGATATGATTCTTCTATCATCAATTTACTTGATGTATATAAAGAAAATGCTGATCGTAATTTTATATTATTTATTATTGCTAGTTCATTATTAGTGTTAATAGCTATAATTAAATTTATTATGATAATTATTAATAAAAACAAAGATAAATCTTTAAAAATTAAGAAAAATAATGTCAAAGAAATAGATTTATAACATATAATATATTGGTGTTATATAATGCTATGGTCAAATACAGGATTGTATTTGGCTTTTTATATGAATATTATAAAATTTCTTTATTTTTATTTAGTTTTATTGTATAATATATATGTATTATTTTAGGAGAGTCGATAATGTGAGGAAGATATACACTAGCATTGATATAGGATCTGACACAATTAAATTTGTAGTCGGAGAACTTTTAGATAATAATATAAATGTTTTAGCAGCTAATACGATAAAATCTAAGGGGATTAGAAAGGGATTAATATTTGATCCTAATTTAGCTATCAATGCAATTAAAGACGGGATAAAAGAGATAAATGCAAGTCTAGGAGTCCATATTAAAAAAGTTATCGTAAATGTTCCTAATTATAATGCTAAGTTTATGTTTGTAACAGGAAGCATCGATATAACAAGTGAAAATGAAATTATAACATCAGATGATATTAGTAAAGTTATAAAAAATTCAATTTATAGTAAATTAGCAGTGGATTATGATTTAGTAACGGTAATACCTGCTCAATATCTAGTTGATGGAGAAAGGGTAGACAAGCCAATTGGTAAAAAAGGCAAAAAACTAGAAATAAAAGCTATTATGGTTTCTGTTCCTAAAAAGAATATTTATTCTGTTTTAAATGTAGTTGAAGGTGCTGGACTAGAAGTAGTGGAAATTGTCTTATCAGGTTTAGCAGATTACTATGAAGTTAGAAATAAGTCTCTAGAAAATAAAGTTGGAGCAATTATTAACTTAGGTCATGAAACTACTAATGTATCGATTATAAATAAAGGTAAATTTATAAATACGGAAACAATTCAACTAGGAGGCATTAATATTGAAAAAGATTTGTCTTATATCTTTAATATTAATGTATTTGATGGTAGAATATTAAAAGAAAAGTTTGCTTCTTCTCATAAACGTTTTTCCCAATTAAATGATGTATATGAAGCAAAAAATACCATTGGTGAGACTTTAAAATTAAATCAATTAGAAGTATCAGAAGTAGTTATGAGTAGATTAAAGGAAATACTTGAATATGCAAAAAAACAAATATTACTATTAACAAAACAAAACATTGGATATATAATTATTACTGGAGGACTTACAGAAATTAAAGCTTTTAAGAATTTAGCGTTTGAAATTTTCGGTAAAAGTGTTATAATATATTCAATGGAAACACTAGGGGTAAGGGATAACAAGTATATAACTGCTCTTGGAATGATAAAATATTTTTGTGATAAAATGGAACAAAGAGGAAAAGAGTATTCAATGTTAGACGAAGTTGAAGTAATAAATTTAGAAACGCCTAGTAGTAATAAAAATAAAAAGGACAATATGATATTTACGAAGTTTATTGAAAACTTTATTACAAATAAGGAGGAAAAGTAATGAATAATATGTTTGGTTTAGAAATGGATCAATTAGCAAAGATAAAAGTAATAGGTGTTGGTGGTGGCGGTAATAACGCTGTAAATAGAATGATAGAGTCTGGACTTAAGGGCGTTGAGTTTATTGTAGCTAATACTGATTTACAAGTTTTAAATAATTCCTTAGCTCCAGTTAAATTACAAATTGGTAGTGAACTTACTGATGGTCTTGGAGCAGGTGCAAATCCTGAAATAGGAAGAGAAGCAGCATTAGAGAGTAAAGCAGAAATTGAAGAAGCATTAAAAGGTGCTGACATGATATTTGTAACTTGTGGTATGGGTGGTGGAACTGGAACAGGAGCAGCTCCAGTAATTGCAGAAATTGCCCAAGATTTAGGAGCCTTAACCGTAGGAATTGTTACTAAACCATTTAGTTTTGAAGGTAAAAAAAGAATGGAACAAGCCATTGCTGGATTAGATGAGTTAAAAAAACATGTAGATACTTTAATTGTTATACCAAATGATCGTTTAAGAGAATTAATTGATAAATCAACTCCAATGTTAGAAGCTTTTAGAGAAGTAGATAATGTTCTTCACAGAGGTGTTCAATCTATATCAGACTTAATTGCAGTTGCAGGTTTAGTTAACCTAGACTTTGCGGATGTAAAAGCTGTAATGAAAGATAGAGGTAATGCCTTAATAGGAATTGGTGTTGGATCAGGAGAGGGAAGAGCAGTAGAAGCAGCTAAACAAGCAGTATCTTCTCCATTATTAGAAACATCAATAAACGGTGCGACTGATGCAATTATTAATGTAACTGGAGGTTCTTCACTTACTTTATTTGAAGTAGAAGAAGCAGCAGAAGTAATTAGGACAGCAGCTAATACTGATATTAATACAATATTTGGAGCAGTTATTAATGAAAACTTAACTGATGAAGTAATAGTTACCGTAATTGCTACAGGTTTTGAAAATCCAAGTGAACCATTATATCATAGTTTTAATACTTCAAGAGAAGAATTAATGCGTACTAGAAGTGGTGAAGATATTGATAATGATTTAGATATACCACCATTCTTAAGAGATAGAGAAAATTATTAGAAGTCAGAGATGATTTCTTTTTTTACAAATTAGTGTAAAAAAATTACATAATATGATATAATATATTATGTAAGGAGGTATAAAGTATGTTAAAGAATATAACTATTAACAACTTCACTACTTTTGTAAATAGTACAGATATAGATTTTGGTGCTACTAACTATAAATTCCTTGAGAAAGAAAACGTTGGTAGTTCTAGAATTTTAAAAGGTGCTTTATTTGTTGGAGAAAATGCATCAGGAAAAACTCAAATATTAAAAACTATAACATTTTTACTTGATTTATTATTTGGCACTAATGATATTAATTTTTATACATATAAAAGTTTTTATTCTACTAACAATAAATATAATTTAAAGTATGATTTTGTAATTGATAATATTGATATTATTTATGAATTAGAAATAGGTATCAATAAAATAATCAAAGAAACTTTAGTATATAATAATAAAGTTATTATAAATAGAGTTGATAATTCAGCTACATTTTCATATAATGAATCAAAAGAATATAGTGATTTAGCTGATAAATTGCCATTTTTAAGAAGAATATATTTTGATACACATTTTTATGATGATAAAGTTTTAAATAAGTGGTTTGATTTTCTGAAAAATTCAGTTTATATTAATTGCTATAATAGAGTAATTCATGAATATAATTCTAATAATAATTTAAA
>CALVSZ010000061.1 GCA_944359705.1 uncultured Bacilli bacterium
TCATTTTTATCACCATTAGTATTATGACAAATTTCCTTATTTTTTATTCAATGACATTTATAAATATTAATTACAAAAATGTATGTTTTTATCTTTTAAGTTTAGAGTTTTTAAGATATAATAATCTTGAGACATATAAATCAATTCCTTTATTTGTATTCTTACAATTACATTGTATCATGGGAATTTATTAATGTCTCTTTTTTTAATAAAAATAGGCGATAGTAAAATTATCTTACCTACACAAAATTGTATAACTAATAATTTTTACTATTTTTTAGTTAAATAATAGTGCAATTTATTTTTATAATTTAGGTTTTATAATTAAATTGAAAAAAATACTAAAATGCTATTGACTAAGAATAAATCATATCATATAATGCGATTACAGAATAATTATTTAAATATTATCTTTCATACTAAAAAATATTATATTATAATTATATATAAAAGAGGTGGAACCTTGTCATGAGCAGTAAAATAGAAAAATTATTTAAACAAATAAATATGGATAAGTATCTAGAATATTTTAGTAATAGTGATATAGATAGAATAGTTGTCTTTGATAAAAGTAAGTTGTGGGAATTTGATATTAAGGTAGAAAGTAATATACCTACTTATATATATAATTATTTGAATAATAAATTAGCAGAATCTTTTAATATCGAAAATATAATACTTGTTATTATACCTAATGATAAAGGCAATAAATATTTAGAAGATTATTTTAAATTAATTATTGATAATATTATTTTAAGTAGTAATAAATATAATGTTTTTAAAGATAGAGAATTTGAGATTAAAGAAGATTCTATAGAAATAAAAGTATATAATAAAGTTGAAAAAGCTTATTTATTACAAGTGCAAAATACAATTAATAATAAGTTATTACAATATGGATATACATATAAATTGAATATTGTAATGGATGAAACTAAAGAAGACGAAATAAAAAGAGAAATAGAAGAAGATAAAATAGTTAATGAAACTTATGTATTTGAAGAAAAAAAAGAAGTTAAGAATAATTATCGTGAGAAAAAAAGTGAAGATGTTATATTGATAAAAGATATAAAAAGTGAAATAGATAATATTAATATTGAAGTAAAATTATTTGGAATAGATGTGTTTGAATCTAAAAGTGGATATAAAATATTTACACTAAAAGTAACTGATGAAACAGATAGTATGTATGCAAAAATATTTACAAAAAGTGAAGATGAATTTGCTAGGCTTAAAGATTTATTAAAGGAAGGCAAGTATTATCGATTCTATGGAAAAGTAGTAACAGATGAATTTGCCAAAGAATTAGTGTTTAATACAAGATTTAAAGATATTACGGCAATAGAAGGGCAAGAAGAAAATAAAAGAGTAGATGATGCTAAAGAAAAAAGAGTTGAATTACATGCTCATACAATGATGAGTCAAATGGATGGAGTATGCGATGAAGTAAAATTAGTTAAACAGGCAATTAAATTTGGGCACCCGGGTATTGCTATTACTGACCATGATTGCTGTCAAGCATTTCCTCATGTATTCGGAGAAGTTACTAGTTATAATAAAGGATTAAAGAAAAGTGCAACTGCTAAAATAGAAGAAATTAAAGGTAAAATAGAAACACTTACTAATGAAGGTAAAACTGAGGGGTTAGATGAGTTAAATATAGAACTAGATAATGCTATAAAAGAAAAAGATAATTTAAAATATTTTAAAGTAGCATATGGTAGTGAAATAGATATGTGTGAATCATACTTGAATGTATGTTTTAATCCTAATGATGATAAATTAGAAGATAATACTTTTGTAGTATTTGATACCGAAACAACAGGATTTAATCCAGGTTTAGGAGACTCAATGATTGAACTGGGTGCAGTTAAACTTAAAAATGGAGAAGTTGTAGATCGTTTTGACGAGTTAATTAACCCAGGATGTCATATAGATGATGAAATAACTAGAGTTACAGATATAACTGATGATGATGTCAAGGATTCTGACAATGAAGAAAATGTTGTAAAAAGATTTAAAGAATGGATTGGTGCTTTACCATTAGTAGCACATAATGCTAGATTTGATAAAAATATGTTAGATATGGCCTATTATAAATATGATTTAGGTAAGTTAGAAAATCCAATTATAGATACACTTATGTTATCTAGAGTAATAAATAGAGATTTAAAAAAACATAGTTTAAAAGCATTAGGTAAATTTTATGGAATAAATACTGGAGAAGCTGATGAAGAAGATGAAGAATCTGCAAGTGGAGTACCATCTAGTAGTGTAAAATTAGATAATTATCTATTAAATAAATTAGAAGATATAAAAGTAGATGGAGACTCTATACTTAAAACTACTGAAGATGGGACTTATTTGAATAAAGTAAGAAAAGCTAGTAAAACAGAAACTTGTCATTTAGTAATTACTTTAAAAGATAATAATATAATTGAAAAGGACATAAAATTACATCCTGCGGAAAATGAAGAAGTAGTAAATATTGATGAATTTAATACTATTAAAATCAAAATATATGTTGGACAACACCATGGCGCAGACGTCGACTCAGAAAATACTGGATATATATTTGCTAAAATGTTAAAACAAATTGAAGGAATTAGTAAATTAAGCGATTTAAATAATTTAGAATTACTAGAAGAAATATCATTTAAAAATGACCCTAAAAAATTAGAGAATATTGCTGATCTATGCAGTTATAAGAATTATGTCGAGCCTTGTACGAATAGTATAGAAGAGGATGAAAAAAGAGAATATCCATTTATAAGATACAATAATAAAGAATATATATGGAAGTATCCTTGGTGTCATGATAATTATTTACAAATGTATGAGAATATTCCTGGTAAAACTATTACAGAGCATATTGCTAATTTATATGATAATACTAAGCATGTTACTTTTTTAGCCAAAGATAAAGTAGGGCTTAAGAATTTATTTAAAATAATTAGTTATGCAAATACTAACTTTATTGTTAGAAATGCTAAGATACCTAGAAGATTAATTGAAGAAAATAGAGAAGGATTACTTATTGGTTCAGCTTGTCTTAATGGAGAAATATTCTATATAGCCGAAACTCGTAATGAAGAAGACTTGATGAAAGCAATGGAATTTTATGATTATATTGAAGTTCAACCAATAGAAAATTATTCCCATTTATTAAAAGGACATGATATAAATAATATAGAACATTTAAAAAAATGCATAAAGAAAATAATTGATTGTGCTAAGAAATGTAATAAGTTAATTGTGGCTACGGGAGATGTGCACAATATAAATAAAGAAGATGTATTATATAGAGAAATTATTGTAAATCAAAATGTTCCTGGTAAAGGTAGACATCCTCTTGCTAGGTATTTGTCAGGTAGTCCTAAAGGAAACGTCAATAATGAAAATATCGAAAATCTAATAGAGTATGTAAAAAATAAAGGAGTAGAGTTAACTTCTATTGACGTAAAGGTACTTAAATATATTTACACTCTAACTAATGTTAAAGATATTCCAATTACTCTTATGAATTTAGTAGAATTATATCAAATAGATAAAGATAATAAGGAAGAAGAAATATTAAAATCTAGGGAAGAATATAAGAAGAGTAAAATAGAAGATGCTCTAAGAAAATTTCAATCTTTAAATATTATAGAACTTAGAACTAAAGATGAGAAAATAGTATATTCTCTTGTTGATGATTTCCGTTATTATGAACCTACAAAATTATCGGTAAGTGGTCATATACCTAATCAATTCTTTAGAACTACTAATGAGATGAAAGAAGAGTTTTCTTGGTTAGAAGATGAAGATTTAATTAATGAAATAGTAGTAGTTAATCCTAATAAGATATTAGATATGATTAGTGAAATAGAAGTAGTAGAGTACCCTGATAAACCGTATTCGCCAATTATTGAACATTCACAGGAAACATGTCGTGATTTAGTTTATACGAAAGCACATAGCATGTATGGTAATCCCCTTCCTAGAATGATTGAAGAGAGAATTGCTCAAGAGTTTTATGGGGACACTATTTTAGGGCTTGTAAGGGATAAGATTAACTTAGAAAATCCTGATTTAGATGAAACTAAAAAAGATGAAATGTTACCTAGTGTCCTTCATGATGTTATTATGAGTGGATATGATGGGGTAGTTAACTTAGTTAAAGAGAAAATGCAAAGAGAAGATAATACTTTGACTGACGAGGCAGCAATAGAAAAAGCTAAAGCTTCACTTGGAGGTATTATTGGTGGTGGATTCGACGTTATCTACTTAATTGCTCAAAAATTAGTTAAGCACTCAAATGATGAAGGATATTTAGTAGGATCCCGTGGTTCTGTTGGTTCATCACTTGTTGCCAATATGATGGGAATAACAGAGTGTAATGGACTTCCTGCTCATTATTATTGTCCTAACTGTGGATATAGTATCTTTAATGATGAAGAAGGTAACCCATTATCTAAAAATTATGCTAGTGGCTTTGATTTGCCAGAAAGAATGTGCCCAAAATGTGAAACTAAAATGATACATGAAGGAAACGATATGCCATTTGCAACGTTCTTAGGATTTAATGCTGATAAAGTTCCTGATATTGACCTTAACTTTAGTGGAGATAACCAAGCATCTGCTCACGAATATACAAAAGTATTATTTGGAACAGATAATGTATATAGAGCAGGAACTATTGGTACAGTTGCCGATAAAACAGCATATGGTTATGTTTTAGGATTCTATGAAGAACAAGCTCATAACACTCTTAAAATAGAAGCAAATAGTTATGGAATATCTGTACCTAGTAAAGATGATTTAAAGAAGAAAAAGTTACTAAAAGTAAATGCTAGAGTAGCAGAAGTAGAAAGAGTATCAGTGGGTTGTACAGGAGTTAAAAGAACAACTGGACAGCACCCTGGTGGAATAGTAGTAGTTCCAGGATATAAAGATGTTTGGGATTTTACACCATTCCAGTATCCTGCTGATGATCCCACAAGTGTATGGAGAACTACGCACTTTGATTACCATGCTATTGATGCAGATTTATTAAAACTAGATATACTAGGACACGATGATCCGACCGTACTTAGAAAACTTCAAGATTTATCAGGAATAGATGTTACTAAAATAGATTTAGGAGATAGAGATACAATGAAAATATTCTGTGGACCAGAAGTCCTTGGAGTAGAAAAAGATAGATTAAGAGGTCTTACCGATAAAAATGGAAGGAAATATTGCCCAACAGGTACATTAGGTATCCCTGAATTTGGTACATCATTCTTACTTGGTATGTTAGAAGAAACTAAACCAACAACATTTGCAGAACTTATTAAAATATCAGGACTATCTCATGGTACTGATGTATGGCTAGGTAATGCCAGAGACTTATGTACGCCTGATGAAAATGGTGAAATTAAAGTACCATTTAAAGATGTAATTGGGTGTCGTGATGATATTATGGTTAACTTAATTGCTTGGGGAATGAAACCTGCCAAAGCATTTAAAATAATGGAATTTGTTCGTAAAGGAAAGGCTAGTAAAGATCCTGCAACTTGGGAAGGCAATGTTGAAACAATGAGGGAAGCAGGAATTCCTGAATGGTATATTGAATCATGTAGAAAAATAAAATACATGTTCCCTAAAGCTCACGCAACAGCTTATGTAACTAGTGCATTTAGAATTGCTTGGTTTAAAGTTCATCATCCAATATATTATTATGCAGCATACTTTTCTATCAGATGTGATCAATTTGATCCATCATCTATGATACTTGGAGAAAATGGTATTAGAAATAAAATAGATGAAATAGAAGAAAAAATTGCTAATAAAACAGCTAGTAAAAAAGAAATAGATACTTGTGGAGTTTTATATCTATGCTTAGAAATGTGTGCGAGAGGATTCTATTTTAAAAATATTGATATAGATAAATCAGATGCTAAAGATTTTGTAATAACAGAAGATGGCAAAGGATTATATATACCATTTAGAGCATTAGATGGACTTGGAGAAAGTGTAGCAGAAGCAATAGTTAATGAAAGAGAAAAATCTACATTTATCAGTATTGAAGACTTCCAAAAAAGATGTAGAGTATCTCAAACATTAATTGATAAAATGAAAATAATGGGACTTTTTAACGATATGTCTGAAACAAATCAATTAAGTTTATTTTAATATTGTAATTTTGTTAAATTTATGGTAATATGTATATAGATGAAGGGAACTTCATATAATAAAAAAGAGACATTGATTGCACTTCAATGTTTACTCAGTTGTTATTGTAAACACCGAAATTATATTCGGTGTTATTTTTTATCTTTTGTCTTTAATAGCAATAATAGTATATAAAATTACTATTAAAGCTAGAACAATAAGTTCCAACACAAACCTCCTGTAATAATATTTATGTACATTAGAACCACCTCCTCATTATGAAATAAGGAGTAAACACCGATATCAACATCTCTAAATTGATGATAACATATAATTAACAAAATGTATGTAATAGAATAGGTAACATTTTAATATTGTTAAAGTAATTTTAAAACTATTAATATTAAAGAAAACTTATAAAAAATTTTAGGTAATCATAATACTATTAGACATTATATGTATAAAATTAATTAATAAGTTATTATTTATATAACAAAAAAAGAAACTAATAAAGTCTCAATTATTGTTAAAAAATATCATTTAAACAAATTTTTATACGCTATTATTAATTCTCTTTTTTTCATCACTATCTATTAACTTAATGCAATTATCAATACTTTCTAATGTATCTTTAAATTGATCATTTTCGTCTATTTCTTTAATTATTTTTTTTAATTCATCTAATTCTTCTTTAGTATATAATTCCATAATTATCTCCTTGTAAATTTATCAATAGTACTACGTACCTCATCATCCATTGATGATTCGTTAATACTTTCTTTAAAATTTTTAATATTATAAGGAACGTTTACTCTAGTAAAACTTCCATCTTCTTCAATTATTAAATAATGAGCTTTACCATAATCGCTTCCACTAAATCCCATACCTGCAGCTCTTAATTTTAAATTATTATTTTGTTCACTTTCAAAATGTTCATGCCCTTCAATAACAATTGAATCATCATCAATTTCTGGTTTAGTAAAATGGCCTTCCTTTTCATATAAATCTTTTCTTCTACTATGAACTAAAGTTATTTTTTTACCACCCTTAGTTATTACAATTTTGCTATCATATTTCATTATATCTTCTATATCTTGATCAGTTAATTGTTTTCTTGTCCAGTCAGTTCTTTTTTTTTTTTTTCTGACTGTCAGGTGTGATAAGGTTGACATATGTTCACCCAATGCATCCCTGCCATCTACCTAATATATTTCGTGATTACCATCAATACTTTTTACATTATCTT
>CALVSZ010000062.1 GCA_944359705.1 uncultured Bacilli bacterium
CTCACTTTCGTTCGCCCTTGATTTTTTTCTAATTAACTTCTTTTTTTATGATGTCTACCGATTGGGGTTCACATCAGATTTTTAATTTTTCTTTAATTCTTTTTTCTTTGCTGGATAGTTAATTTCATTTAAACTCCAAATTAAACTTAATTTAGGTATTCTTGTATTAACTGCTTTTGGAAAATAATTAGTAAATGGTTCAGGGTTTACTATATATGGTAAGTCAAAAATTCCATTATCTTCATCACTTGCAATAAAACCAGTAAATATTTCTCTATATTTCATTTTGTCTTCGTCATAAAATACTTCAAATATATATTTTTGTTCTGTTGTTTCGATTATGGGAGTATGCATTTCTTTCATACTACCACTAGATACTCTTTGAAAATTAGCAACTATAAGGTAATTCGGATTATAATAATCTTTCATCTGATAATTTTTATCTCCAAAAGGGTTATCATTAATTTTTTTTCTTCCAAACATAAATTTACCTCCTTGAATTTATATATTATCATAAAATATTTATTTTTAAAATATCTATTTTTATGATTATATTCAATTTATAAAATAACTTTGATATAATTATTATGTTTGGAGTTGATATAATAATGAAAAAAGAAAAAAGTTGTGGTTGTATAGTTATTGATAACGATAAAGTCCTTCTTGTAAAACATAATGAAGGACATATATCTTTCCCTAAAGGTCATATTGAGATAGGAGAAACAGAAGAAGAATGTGCAATTAGAGAAACGATGGAAGAAACAGGAATAACAGCTAAAATAATAAGTAAGCATAGATATTTACAAACTTATATAGTTAAAGATAATATATTAAAAGAGGTAGTATATTTTTTAGCCATAAAAGAAAGTGGAACATTAAAAAGACAAGAACAAGAAATAGATTCTTTAGGATTTTATTCATATAATGAAGCATTAAGTTTAATAAGTTATGAAGATACTGTAAATATATTTAAAAAAGTAATTGAAGATATTAAAAACTTAAATTTACATTTAAAATAACTAGTTAATTATTGTGTAGTCTCTATTTAAAAAAATATTAATTTATGTTAATATAAATTTATAATAGAGGTGTTAAAATGAATAAAGAAAAAATGAAAATAAGTATTTTACCAAATTATTTTTTAAATGAAGATGGTACTTTTAATAAACAAGAAGCAATTTTATTATCTGGTAAAATTGCTGGAGTTTGCTATGATAAAGAAGGGTTTAATCATTTGATAAACGAAGATGAGGAGAAAACAAAACGTAGAATAGATATGACTTTAAATAACGGTCATCATAGTGTATATGATCATATAATGATAAACTTTAATATAGAAAATATCCCTAAAATATTAGCTATGATACTAAATAATGAGAAAGAATATACAACTAGTGAAAAGTCTGCAAGATATACTCCAGTTGAAAGTAGCTCTAGTATAAGCAATGTAGAAATTGAATTATATAATAAATGGACTGATATTTTTATAAATGAAATAAATAAAAGGTATAAAGATGTATTAACTGCTAATAAAATAAAAAAGTTAGCTCAAGAGAACGCAAGATATTTGATAACTGTTTTTATGCCTACGCAGATGATCTATACTACATCGCTTAGACAAATAAATTATATTGCTTCCTGGTTAAAAAAATATGCTGATAATGCTCAAGAGAAAAATGATTTTGAGAAAAAGTTAAAAAAGTCTATTTGTGAATTTATAGATGAGTTAAAAAGAATTAATGTTTTAGAAGATGGACTTCTTAAAAATGAAAAAAATAGAAGTATTAGTTTATTTAATAATAATTTGGATAAAAAAGAAAAATATTTTGGAGAAGTTTATTTTACAACTTACAAAGGTACTTTTGCAGAGCTTGCTCAAGCACAAAGACATAGAACTCTAGATTATCAAATGCAAATTATGACTAATAAGGAATACTATGTTCCATTAATAATTAAGGATAATGATGACTTAGTTAATATGTGGAATAATGATATGAAAAAAGTATCTAAATATTATCCTCAAGGGGAACTTATATTAATTAGTGAATGTGGGAAATATGACGATTTTATTTTAAAATGTATGGAAAGATTATGTACTCATGCTCAACTTGAAATAATGTTGCAAACAAAATTAACATTAGATGAGTATCGGGAATATTTAAAAGATAGTAATAAAGAATTATATAAAGATATTTGTAAGTATTCTAAAGGAGCAAGGTGTACATTCCCTAATTATAAATGTATGGAAAAATGTCATTTTAAAGAAGGGGTATTACTTACTAGAGATATATAGTAAATATTTGCAATAAATAAAATATTTTGTTATAATTATTTAGGTCTTTATACTTAATTAAAAGAAAGGAGCAAAATGAGTAAAATTAAAATTTTTAGTTTAGGTGGACTAAACGAACTTGGAAAAAATATGTTTGTTATTGAAGTTAATAATGATATATTTGTGTTTGATGCTGGACTTAAATATGCAGATGAAAACACTTTAGGTATTGATTATATTATTCCAAGTATTGATTATTTAAAAGAAAATAAAAAAAGAATAAAGGGGATATTTTTAACCCACGGTCATGATGAAAATTCAGGAGCTTTAGCTGATATAATTAATGAACTTGATAATATTAAAATATATGGTGGTAAATTTACTATTGATATTGTAAGAAAAGATTTAGAAAATAATAAATTGAATACTAGTAATTTAGTAGAGATAAAACCATATAAAACACTCCTTTTTGGAGATATTAAAATTTTCCCTGTTAGTTTATCACATTCTATTCCTGATAATTTAGGATATGCAATATATACAGATGATGGAGTAATATTTTATGCATCAGACTTTGTATTCGATAGTTTGATGCGAGATTCTTATGAAACTGATATTGGAAAACTCGCTTATATTGGTAAGCAAAATGTCCTTTGTTTATTAACTGAATCAATGTATGCGGATAATAAAGGACACACTTCGCCAATGCATAGAATTAGTTCTTTAATAAAAGAAACTTTAAATAAAGCAGATGGTAGAATTATATTTAATGTACTAAGTTCCCATTTATATAGAATACAAGAATTATTTAATGAAGTATCAAAGACAAATAGAAAAATAGTAATAATGGGAAAAAGATTACAAAATATAGTAAATAATGCTATTACTAATAATTACTTACATATTGATAAAAAAACAATTGGTGATTTATCAAATATAAATGATCCAAATGTAATAGTACTTACTTCTGATGAACGAGAAAAACCATATTCTAATCTTTTGAAAATAGTAAATGGTTATGATAAATTTATTAAAATTAAACCAAATGATACTATTTTTATAGCAGTTCCTTTATATGAGGGAAGAGAAAAAACTTATTATAATTTATTAAATGAAATATCAAAGTTTGGAGCAGATGTTATTACCATTGCTAATAAGAAACACTTATCTTATCATGCTTCTTCAGAAGATTTGATGATGATGATTGATCTTATGAAACCTAAATATTATTTTCCAATTAGGGGAGAATATTATATGCAAGTAGCTAATGCTGAAATTGCAAGTAAAGTTGGTATTCCTAATAGTAATATTATCTTAAAACAAAATGGTGATGTTGCTTATTTTGAAAATGGCGTTTTACAAGATACATTTATGAAAATTCCTAATGGTAATATATTAATTGATGGAGAATCATCTGATGATATTGGAGAATTAGTATTAAAAGACCGTGAAATGTTATCAGATAATGGAATTATGATTATATCTGCTACTTTAAATAGAAAAACTAAAAAGATAATTGGAGGCCCTGAAATCTTAACTAGAGGTTTTGTTTATGTAAAAGATAGTACAGAACTATTAGAAGAATTAAAAAAGATGTGCAAAGATATAATTTTAAATAATATAAATAATAATATGGTAGAATATGCTAAAATAAAAACTTCAATTAGAGAAGAACTCGGTAAGTATTTAAGCATTCAAACAGGAAATAGACCAATGATTATATCAGTAATTACGGAAGTATAAGAGGGGAACCTCTTTTTCTAATAAAGGAGGATAAAATGGATTTTAAGTTTATATTTATACAAATATTAGGAATAATTGCATGGGTATTTTTAATTCTTAGTTATCATAGAAAGAACACTAATAAAATAATAATATTCCAAATAGTAGGTAATATTTTATATTGCATTCATTATCTTTTATTAGGGGCTTATGGAGGATTATTTATATGTTTTTTTGAAATAATATTTGATTATGGCTATTATAAAACAACTAAAGATGATTTAATTTATTTAATAAGTATCCCTGTTAGGATACTTGGAGGTTTAATTTCGTTAATTAGTTTAATAGATATATTACCAATAATAGCTAGTTTAATAGATGGATATTCTTTAACTAAGAAAAAAAGATTTGTAGTAATTGGTGCGATAATATCTTATAGTATTTGGTTTATATATGATTTTAGCGTATTATCATATTCAGGTGCACTTGCAGATGCAATAATTATAATATCTAATTTAAGTATTTTATTATTTAATTTTAATATATTTAAATTATTTTACTATGAGAAGAAAAGAGTTAAGAAAAATAGTTAAAAATATTGATAACTATTACTAGTTATGGTATATTAATAATGTAATAAGTAGAAGTTAAACCTCATTAATTTACAAAGAAAGGTGGTATATTATGAATAGATGTAAGATTAAATTAACCGTTTGTAAATTAGGGGGGGGGGTATAACTTTACTTATAAGTTAACAAGAAATATAATAAATAAACATAACTATAGTAAAATTCTAGGAAATTAGAAAAGTTTTACTATAGTTTTTTTGTGGTTAAAAAGGAGTTAAGGAATTATGAAAAAAAGTAGAATTGTAATAATATTATTAGTAATAAGTTTAATAACCGTAAGTTTATATCAAACATTAGCAACAGATATAACAATGAATAAGACAAATGTATTAGGAGTAGATTTATCTTATACATTTAATATAACGGATACTACTGGAAGAGTAGTTAATGTAAAAAGTGGCGCTATTAAAGTATTAGACTTATTTTTAACAAATCATAATAATGCAACAATAGTAAATTATCATATACCTCTTATCATATACTTTAGCAATATAAAAGAATGTACCATATATTAGATACATTCTTTTTAATATAAAAAGAAGCTTATTTTGCTTCCATTGCATTTACTTTTTTAGTTAAACGAGATTTTTCTCTATCTGCTTTGTTCTTATGTACTAAACCTTTAGATTTAGCATTATCTAAACTTTTAATAGCTAATCTTAAACTTGCTTCAGCTTTTTCTTTATCTCCTGCTAAAACAGCTTTATCAGTTCTTTTAATAGAATTACTAACAGTAGATTTAAGTTGTTGATGTGCAAGTGTAGTTTTATTAATTTGTTTAATCTTTTTTACTGCATTTTTAACATTTGCCATTACTAAAATCCTCCCTTCAGATAACTATATATAATTTTAACAAAAAAAAGATAAAAAGGCAAATATTTTTGTTATATTTTGCTAAAAATATTACTAGGTGATTATTAAATGAATAATAGAATTGATTTATCTAAATACAATATTAGGTCTGATTTAATTATAGATGAAGTAGATGATGAGAAATTACTAAAAGCAAAAAAAAGTAAAAAAGATGATGTAATAGTAAGTTCCATTGAATTAAAAGAAAATGAACTTGAGGGTAAAAAGAAAGGAACTTATATAACTATAGAGTTTACTGATATTACTAACTATGAAGATAGAGAAAAAGTAGGGGAAGTATTTACTAAAGAATTAAAGAAAATGCTTAAAAAAATTAAAATTGAAGATAATGATGAATGTTTAATAATAGGACTAGGAAATGAAAAATCTACTGCTGATGCATTAGGTCCTAATGTTGTAGATAAAGTACTAATAACAAGGCATTTATTTGAATTAAATACTAATCATAAAGAAGGTCTAAGAAGTGTCAGTGCTTTTTCCCCTGATGTAATGGGTAACACTGGTATAGAGACATCTGATATTATTTTATCTTTAGTAAAAGAAATAAAACCTAAATTTATTGTTATAATAGATTCGCTAGCTTCTTCATCGATTAATAGGTTAAATAAAACAATTCAAATGACTGATTCAGGAATCCATCCCGGAAGTGGAATAGGTAATTATCGAAAAGAAATAAGTAGTGATTTATTAGGTATTCCTGTTATTGCAATTGGAGTACCTACAGTTGTTAATTCTGCTATTATTGTAAGAGATACCATTGACTATCTAATTAAACACATTTCATATTTAAAAAATAATTATTCTAAGAGTAAACTTACGTATACTAAAATAGATGATTATAAATCGAAAATAAGTGATAGTAATTTAACAGAAGAAGAAAAAAAAGAAATATTAGGAATGATTGGAGAACTAAGTGATAGTGAAACATATCAATTAATAACCGAAGTATTAGATTCAATTAATTATAATTTAATTGTAACAAATACCGAAATAGATTTTTTAATAAATAAATTAAGTGAAGTTATTGCAAATTCATTAAATAATTCGCTACATCGACAAATATCTCATTATTAAGTTATATAATTTAATTGGTGGTATTATGATATTTAATAAAAAGAAAATGAATTTAAAGAGAAAAAAGAAGTTTAAACTTAAATATATTATTTTGATTGTAATAATATATTTAACGTTTTCATATACTTTTTATTATAGTGTTAAAAAAAATTATAAAAGTTCTAATAAAGAATTTATAAATTATTTAGTTAATGGTGGAAATATTAATACTTTTTATGATAAATCATTAACACAAATTGTTAATTCTACGGTTAAGTATACTCTTAATATTGATTTTTCTAATCCAACCACATTACTTAATCATTCAATTCTTTCACTTGGTAAAAAAGAGGAAGAAAATATTGTATTAGAACATATAGATGACTATAGTAATATGGAAGAATTAAAAGACGTAAGTTCATATATAGAAGATCCTAATCCTACGGAAATATCAAA
>CALVSZ010000063.1 GCA_944359705.1 uncultured Bacilli bacterium
ACTCACTTTCGTTCGCCCTTGATTTTTTTCTAATTAACTTCTTTTTTTATGATGTCTACCGATTGGGGTTCACATCACTTCCTAGGTTCTTTTCTTTTCTAAAAGGTGTTATATGAAAGTAGAATTATTAAGTCCAGTAGGAAATAAAGAAAGTTTGTATCAAGCAATTCATAATGGAGCTGATGCTGTATATTTAGGAGGTAAATCTTTTGGTGCTAGAAAATATGCCGATAATTTCACTAATGAAGAATTAATTGAGGTTATTAATTATGCCCATATTTACGGTGTTAAAGTTTATATAACTGCTAATACAATTATTTATAATGATGAAGTAGAAGAATTTGTTAACTATTTGACCTTTTTACATAAAAATAATGTTGATGCCGTAATTATGCAAGATATTGGAATGATTAGTTTAATTAGAAAAGTACTTCCTAATTTAGAAATTCATGCTTCTACTCAGTGTCATAATCATAATATTTATGGTATTAAATGTTTAAAAGATTTAGGAATTACTAGAGTAGTTCTTGATAGAGAAATGTCTTTAAGTGAAATAAATAATCTAGATATTGATATTGAAAAAGAAATATTTATTCATGGTGCATTATGTGTTAGTTATTCAGGATGTTGCTTATTTAGTAGTTTAAATGGAGGTAGAAGTGGTAATCGTGGTGAATGTGTAGGTTCCTGTCGTCTTCCTTATAAACTAATAGAAAATGATAAAGTAATTGATACTAAAGGTGAATATCTACTTAGTACTAAAGAATTAAATACTCTAGATAATTTAAAAGAAATATTAGACTCTAATATTAATAGTCTAAAAATAGAAGGCAGAATGAAAAGCCCCGAATATGTTGGATTTATAACTAAATTATATCGAATCTTAATAGATAAATATTATAATAATGAAGAAATGAAATTAACTAAAGAAGATATTGATAGTTTAAAAGTATTATTTAATCGTAAATTTACTAAAGGATTTCTTTTTAATGATAACATTATTAATATAGAAAGTCCTAATCATCAAGGAATTAATTTAGGTAGAGTAGTTCAAATTAATAAAAATAGAATATATATAAAATTAGATAAGGTTTTAAATCAAGAAGATGGAATTAGATTTAAAGAAAGTAATACAGGTATGATTGTTAATATGCTATATGATAAGAATAATAAATTAATAAGCAAAGGATTATCCGGTGATATTATCTCTATTCCTAATAAAGTAAATTTAAAAACTAATGATATTGTATTAAAAACAATTGATAAAGAATTGTTGGAAAGACTAAAACATTATGAGAAGAAAAAAATAAAAGTAAGTTATAAGGTTATAGCTAAATTAAATCAAAAATTATTTATTAGTCTTAATGATGGTGAAAATAACGTAGAAGTAACGGGAAATGTTATTGAATCATCTATTAATAATCCGATAACTAAAGAAGAAATTGTTGAAAAGTTATCTAAACTAGGCAATACTCCTTTTGTGTTAAATAATATAGATATTAATATGGATGATAATATTTTTATTAGTTTAAAAGAATTAAATGAGTTAAGAAGAAATTTAGTAGACAAATTAATAAGTAATAGAACCAAAAACAAAAAAGAAATAATTATTAATAATATTCCTAAAATAAATGAAACTATAAACAATGGTAAAGTTAATATAAATGTTTTAGTAAGAAATGAAGAACAATTACTTACATGTTTAAATAAAGTAGAGAATATATATACTGATGATTATAAATTATACTTAAAGTATAAGAGTAATAATGTTTATTATAGAACTAATAGAGTAATGTCATCTTTTAAGGATTTTAAAAATGAAAATATTTTAGCGTCAGAATTAGGTTCAATCTATAAATATAGTAAAGATAATAAAGTTATTAGTGATTATTTTTTAAATGTTGTAAATGATTATAGTATTAAATTTTTGCAAGAGATAAATGTCGATAAAATAGTTATTTCTCCTGAATGTAATTATGACAAGATAAAATTATTACATAACAGAAAAAATATAGAAGTAATTATATATGGAAAAATGGAACTTATGATTATGAAGTATTGCCCATTAAAAGAATTATTAAATAATTGTAGTGTATGCAAAACTAATAAGAATAAATATTATTTACAAGATAGATTAGGTTATAAATATAAAATTATTCATAATAATTGTTTAACACATATAATGCATTATAGAAATATTGATTATATTAATAATGTAAAAAATTATATAGATATTGGAATTAAAAATTATCGAATAGAATTATTAGACGAAACCCAAATAGAAATTCAAAAATTATTAGAAAAAATACCTAAATATTATTAGGTATTTACATCATATACATCGAACTATCTGGTTCATTATAGATATTAGTAGTATTGTTATTGTAAGTAGTTTCTAATCTAGTAATTCTTTCATTTAATCTTTTTATTTGCCTTTCTATGGTATTTAATCTATTATCAAAGTCAGTATTATTAGAGTTATTATTTTGATTACAAGGCATCATATTTTGATTGCTATAAGGCATTCCATAATTAATATTAGGGTTTTGCATCATAGGCATCATTCCCCCTTGCATCATTGGCATTATTCCGTTTGGTAAAGGATTACTTACATACCCATAATTACCATAGTACATATCTCTATCATTATTCATATTTTCACACTCCCGTTATTCTTTTCATTTTAATATATGCAAAATACCTAGATTATGTTAAAATTAATTTAAGGAAGTGTATTATGAGGCTTAGAAATGTAAAAGGTGCAAAAGATAAAATATTATTAAGTAGATATAATATAGATGATCCATATAGTAATATTAATAATTGGAATAAGGTATTTAATAATAATAATCCTATATATATAGAAATAGGAATGGGTAAAGGTAAATTTATAATAGAAAATGCTATTAATAATCCTAATATTAATTATATAGGAATAGAAAAATTTGATAGTGTAATAGTAAGAGCAATAGAAAAAGTAAATGATTTAGAAATACCTAATTTAAGATTTATTAGAATGGATGCTAATCGCATTGATGAAGTATTTAATAAAGAAGTAAATAGAATATATTTAAATTTTTCTGATCCTTGGCCTAAAGAAAGACATGTTAAAAGGCGGTTAACTAGTCCTATATTTTTACAAAAATATGATAAAATATTTAAAGGTAAATGTATAATTGAAATGAAGACTGATAATATAGATTTATTTAATTATTCAAAGGATAGTTTAATGGAATACGGTTATAATATTGACTATATTACTTGTGATTTACACAAAGAAAATATAGATAATGTAATGACAGAGTATGAAGAGAAATTTTCTAAATTAAATATAAAAATAAATAAATTGATTGCGAGGAAGTAATGTGAATAAATATATGTTATATGCTATACTTAAAGATGGTAGAGCTATTCCAATAATGGAAAAAGATAGTTTAGAAGAGATGGATAATATTACTAGGTTATTTGATAATGCTAACGATTTTAGAGATGGTATGAATGAAGTCCACGAAACTAAATATGATATAGTAAATTTATTCTTACAAAAAGAAAGAAAAGGTGTATCCCAAAGACTTCCCGTTGTATATTCAGAAGATATATTTGACATTGATGACGTAATAGGTAAATATTATGATTTTCTATTAACAGATTTAAATAGATTAAAATATTCTAATGTAAGACACGTAAATTTACCTTATATGATAGAATTTAAAAAAAGTGGTAGAGTTATGTTTTCTCCTAGTGATTTGAAATTAGCTGTTAAAGTTAGTTTTTATAGGAATGGTAAACCTATTTATTCTAAAATAAGAGAAGCATATTTTGAACTTAAAGATTACGGAGTTAAAGTAAGATGCAAAAAGAGGTAGAAGAGAACATTGATAAGTTCTATTATTACTTAAAACATCAAAAAAAATATTCGGAAAATACTATTACAGCATACATTAAAGATATTACCTATTTTTATGAGTACCTTAAATGTGATATTAAATTAAATAATGATGATATTAGTAAGTATTTAGTTCATTTATATAATGATTTAAAACTATCTAAAAGTAGCATTGGTAGAAAACTAAGTTCTCTTAGAAGTTTTTACAATTATTTATTAAGAGAAGAAATAATTAATATAAATTATTTTGAAGATGTATCTAATCCTAAGAAACCTTTATTACTTCCTAAGTATTTGAAAGATGATGAAGTTAATAAAATATTTAGTGTATGTATGAATAATGATAATATTTCTATTAGAGATAGAGTAATAATAGAACTATTGTATTCTTCTGGAATAAGAGTAAGTGAACTTGTAAATATTAAATTATTAGATATTAATTTTAAAGATAAGGAAATAAAAGTTTTAGGAAAAGGAGAAAAAGAGAGAATTGTTATGTTTAATGATTCTTGTATGGAAGCGTTAAAAATATTTATAAATGAAGTAAGGCCTAAAATATATAAAAAAGAAAATGGGTATTTATTTATAGGAAGAAATAATGGCCATATTTCTGCTAAAAGTATAAGAGATATTTTAAATAAAATAAGAATAAAAGCGGGGCTTGAAGAAGGTTTGCATCCTCATTTATTTAGACATACCTTTGCAACAGATATGTTAAATAATGGTGCTGATTTGGTTAGTGTAAAGGAATTATTAGGTCATGAATCACTAAATACTACTAGTATTTACACACATGTAAGTGATGAACATATAAGAAAAATATATGATATGGCTCATCCTAGAGCTAAGAAGGAGTAATTATGGCAAAGTTATATTTTAAATATGGTGCAATGAGTTGTGGAAAAACAAGAGATTTAATAAAAACAATGTATAATTATCATGAAAAAGGAATGCATGTATTAATAATTAAACCAAGAAAAGATACTAAGGGTGAAGATACAATTGTTCCTAGAGGAGCAGATCCTGTTAAAGTTGATTATTTAATTAGAGAAAATGATGACATTTATAAAATGATAGAGTATTACGTATCTTATCATCCTCTTCATTGTATATTAGTTGATGAAGTCCAATTTTTAAAAGAAAAACATATTAAAGAATTAGCAGATATTGTTGATTTACTTAATATTCCTGTTATTTGTTATGGACTTAGAGTAGATTTCAGAGGTCATTTGTTCCCAGGAAGTAAGGCGCTATTTGAAACTGCTGATTCATTTGAAGAATTAAAAGCTGTATGTAAATGTGGTAATAAAGCTACTAGAAATGTAAGATTTGTAAATGGTAGTCCTACATTTAAGGGAGGACAAATAGCAATAGATGGTGAAAATGATGTAACATATGAATCAATGTGTCGTAAGTGTGAAAGAGAACTTAGAAGGGAACATTCTGATGAGTGAGTTAAAGGAATATTTAAAAATCTTATGTGATAGTGATTATCCAAAATTTATTGATAAATATTTAGAAACAAAAGAATTACAAAGATTAAAAGGAATAGATCAATTTTGTGGATGTTTTTACACCAATCTTCATAATGTAAAATATTGGTATTCAAGATATGATCATAGCCTAGCTACTGCTCTTATGACTTACCATTTTACTAAAGATAAAATTCAAACTTTAAGTGCTCTTTTTCACGATTTAGGTACTCCTTGTTTTAGTCATTGTGTTGATTTTATGCTAGGGGATAGTGTTAATCAAGAAAGCTCTGAGAGAAATGTGTTAGATATATTGAGAAATTCTGAAGATATATGTGCTTGTTTAAAACAAGATGGCATTTTAATTGATTGGTTAAATACTAGTAAATATGGTGTTGTTGAGAATAAATTTCCTAGACTTTGTGTAGATAGGTTGGATGGTATTTTAACAACTGGATTAATATGGACTGATTATTTGGATATTTCTGATATAGAAAAGATATATAAGAATATGACTGTATTAAGAAATGAAGATAATAATTATGAAATAGGTTTTAAAAATATAGATTCTGCACTTGTTTTTTTCGACGCAATGTTAAATTATAGTTATGTACTTCAAAGAAATGAGGATAAGTATACTTTATCATTTATTGCGGATACATTAAGAAATTTGTGTAAAAAAGGTTATGTAAAAGTAGAAGATTTATATAATTTAAGTGAAGAAGATGTTATAAAGTTAATTGTTAAGCATGATGGTAAAAGATGGAATCAGTTTATTACCTCTAAAAAACTAATGAGAAGTATATATCCCATAGATGATTGTTTTGTTGTCAGTATAGAATCTAAAAATAGACATGTTATTCCTTTAGTAAGATATCAAAATACAATTGTTAGATTAGATGAAATTTCTTTAATAGTTAAACAGTTATTGGAAGAGTTTAAGAATTATAAAGATACAGAATATTGTTATATAAAAAAGATTAAGAAAAGTATATAAAATAAGTAAAAAAACAGTAAAATTATATTGTATTTATTGCAATATAATTTTATTTTTGCTATTATAAAAATTGAGGTGATAGAATGGAGAAATATGTTTATTCCTTTAGTGAAGGAAATAAAGATATGCGTAATCTGTTAGGAGGTAAAGGTGCTAATTTAGCAGAAATGAAGTCAATTGGACTACCTGTTCCTAATGGTTTTACGGTTACAACTGAAGCTTGTAATAAATATTATGATGATGGTAAAGTTATAAGTGAAGAAGTTAAAAAACAAATATTTGAAAAGTTAGATGAATTAGAAAAAATATCAGGCAAAAAAATGGGTGATTTAAATAATCCATTACTTGTATCTGTTAGAAGTGGTGCAAGAGCATCAATGCCTGGTATGATGGATACTATTTTAAATTTAGGT
>CALVSZ010000064.1 GCA_944359705.1 uncultured Bacilli bacterium
AAGAAAAAGATGTATTATTGCTAATACTAACGCAATTATAAATTTAGATAAAATATATAATCCAGGAATTATAAGATGTGTTAATTTGTCGGGAACCAAGTTAATTGGTAATTTAATAAAAAGTTATGATTCGTGTTTATCAAATTGTGGGTTAACGAAAGAAAATTTAAAATATTATCAAGAAGGAGAGTTAACAGATTTTACTTTAAATAATTTAACAGGTGTTTTGATAACAAATTTAAAACAATTATATTTAGAAAGTGTAGCTAGATTCAATGAATTTGCAAATACTGGTGTTAATTTAAGAGAAGATGTAGCTAATAGTTTTCTAAAGTCAATAGAAGAATATGATAGAGTATGCAATAGTGGCATAAAAGATGCAGGTACTAGTTGTCTTGGTGTTAATAAATTTTATATGAGTCAAACTAGAACTAATAATTATGGATTATGTAAATTTGGTGTATATTATAAACTAATATGTGTATCAGATATTCCAAATAGGGAAGAAAAAATAAAAATAAAGAAAAACTTAAATTTGTCAATAAATAGGCAAATTGAAAAAATGAAAAATTGTGTGTAAATAAATAGTAAAGATAATATTTTCTTTTATAAGTATTTTAACAAGTATGCTAAAATATAATAAAGGAGGATATTATTTTTTATGAAATGTGTAAAATTAGAAGGTAAAAGAAATTTTCAAGTAGGAGAAATTGATGAACCAATTTCTAATAATGGTGAAGTTATAGTTGAAGTAAAGAAAGCAGGAATTTGTGGGTCTGATATTCATTATTGGGAAGCAGGGGAACCTAAAGGATTAGTCTTAGGTCATGAATTTGCAGGTGTAGTATTAAATCCAGGTAATAGAGAAGACTTAAAAGAAGGGGATAGAATAACTGCTTTACCAATATCACCATGTGGTAAATGTCCTTCATGTCTTACAGGGAACCCACAATATTGTCGTGAAACATGGACTTATGCAACAGGATTATCTTTAACTAATCCAGGCGCCCTTGCACCAAAATTAAAGGTAAGATCAGACATGGTGTATAAACTTCCTGACAATGTATCATTTGAAGAAGGTGCTATGGTAGAACCTGTAGCAGTGGGTCTTCATGCAGTTCATTTAGCAGATGTAAAAGTTGGAGAAAAAGTTTTAGTAATAGGTGCAGGTATTATAGGATTAGTATCAGCAATGTTTGCAAAAAAGGAAGGAGCCAGTTTTGTAGCAATTAGTGAAACTAATATAGAACGTGCGAAAAAAGCAGTAAGCCTAGGAGTAGCAGATAAATATTATGATGCTACTAATCCTGATTTAATTAAAGAAGTTATGGGAGATACGACAAATGGCTTTGATACAGTAATAGAGTGTTGTGGTAATTCTGCTGCCGTAAGTAGTGCACTTATGATGACTAAACCAGGTGGTCAAATAATATTAGTGGGAGTATCTCTTGGTCCAATTACAATTCCAACTGTAATAGGGGTCATGAGTGAACTTACTATAAAAGGAGCAATTGCTTACACTAAAGAAGAATTTAAAACTTGTATTGATTTAATTTCTAATAAGCAAATAGATGTAATGAAGTTTGTTGATGACATAGTATCATTAGAAGAAGTTCAAAAATCATATGAGAGATTAACTAGCGGAAAAGATGCTGCTGTAAAAATATTGGTGGACCCTAATAAATAAATTGTAAATGAGAATAAGGAATTTATTCTCGTTTTTAATTTTAAAACACAAAAAAATAAGAAATCTCTTTCCTATTTTTTATCATCTTTTGTTCCTTCTTTAATACCTTTAGATATTTCTTTAGCAACATTTCCAATGGCGGGAGCCATTTCTTCAATTCCTTTTTTAGCGACCTTTGTAATGGTAGGAGCCATTTCTTCAATTCCTTCTTTAGCAACTGGCATTACTTGTTGAGTTGTAAATGCAAATATTTCTCTTCTTTTAGCAAACATATAAATTGAACCAGCAATCATAGCGCTAGCAATAATAATAAATGCTCCAAATATATAAAATGGGATATATTTAGATGAAGTAAATGACTTATTAAAATCATTTAAATTGTTTAATTGATCCTTTAGAGAACAATACTTAGATGTGTATTCATTATTTTGTGCTTCATTAAATGCACAATAATTTAGAGTATCACTTAAGACATTATCAATTACATTGGTTTTATTTTTTTCTTCTGTAATTTTTGCTTCTAATTCATCAATTTCACTGTCTATTTTATCAATATTATTTTCTAAAGTATAATATTTTTCAGAAAAACCATTAGCTCGGAATTCATTACTCTGTTCTGCTTTTAAAGTTGCTAATTCTGTTTCCAAATTATCAATTTGTGTTTGAATATCATTAACAGATTCTTGAATACCTTGTTCTAGTTCTTCTTTTTTAGTTAATAAATTTTGCCTTTCATCATCTATCTGCTTTTGTAAATCTGCTTTGCTATCTTCTGAATATTGTGAATTTGTTTCATTTTGTTTAATTAATCCTGTGACAATTAAACTTCCTCCGATTAAAATGCCTGCAATTAAAATAATAATAGCTATTTTAGTAATTTTCTTTTTGTTTCTCTGATAGTCTTCTTCATTTAAAAATTTCTTTTTTTCCATAATTACTCCCTTTCCTTTGAAACTATTATAGCATATTTATTTTAAAATTGCATTATGTAATTAATTTTATGAAATTTTATTCATTGACTTTTTAAGTAATTATAAATTATAATACTAATGTATAAATTTATGGAGGTAATATATATGAACATAACAAAAGAAAATTTAAAAGAATATGCAGAAAAATTAATGTTTAGATTAGAAGAAGAACAATATGATACCTTGTTAAAAGAATTTGATATTATATTAGAACAAATGAAATTAATTGAAGATATAAAAGGAATAGATAAAATAGAACCAATGACTTTTCCTTTTAAATTAGAAAATGTAAAACCAAGAGAAGATGAAAAAATTGAAGTAATTGATACTGAAATCGCGTTATCTAATGCCAAAGAAAAAGTAGGAACGGAAGTAAAAGTGCCTAAGGTGGTGGAATAATGGGTTATTTAGATTTAAGTATTGATAAAATGCATGAAGCAATAATAAATGGTAAAGTTACTCCTGAAGAATTAGTAAAAGAATCTTTGCAAAGAGCGAAAGATTATCAGAAAGATTATAATTCTTTTGTTACAATTACTGAAAAAGAAGCATTAGATGGATTAACTAAAATAGATAATATTGATAGTTATTTATATGGAATACCTTGTGCTCTTAAAGATAATTTGTCTACTAAAGGTATTTTAACAACAGCTTCATCTAATATATTAAAAGATTATGTTCCTTGTTTTGATGCTACAGTTGTAAGTAAATTAAGAGAAAGTGGAAGTATTTCTATTGGTAAAACTGTATTAGATGAACTTGCTATGGGTGGAACAGGTACAACAGGACATACGGGAATAGTTAGAAACCCATGGAATAAAGATAGATTAATTGGTGGATCTTCTGCTGGTTCTTGTGCTGCCGTAGCATCAGGAATAGTACCTTTTGCAATAGGTAGTGATACAGGAGACTCAATTAGAAAACCTGCTATATATGGTGGAATAGTCGGATTTAAACCTACGTATGGGCGAATTTCAAGATTTGGATTATTCCCTTTTGCGTGTTCTCTAGATCATGTCGGATGTTTTGCTAGATGTGTTAAAGATATTGCTTATGTAGTAGATGCTATAAAAGGACATGATGATAAAGATATGACTTCACTAGAAGATGATAACATTAAATATAGCGATTTATTAGATGGAAATGTCAAAGGGAAGAAAGCATTTTATATAAAAGAAATAATGGATATCAATAACTATAAAGGTGAAACTGATAAAGAACTAGAAGAAGTATTTAAGAATTTTGAAAGTGTATTAGATAAATGTAGAAAATTAGGTATGGAAGTATGCGAAGAATCTATTGATATAAGACTGTTAAAAGCTATATTTTCTACTTATATAACTATATCATGTGCTGAAGCAACTTCTAATAATTCTAACTTAACAGGAATTCAATTTGGGCCAAGAGGAGAAGGTAAAAATATTGAAGAAATAATGTTTGATGCTAGAACTAAAGGATTTTCGGAATTGATTAAACGCCGTTTTGTTTTAGGTAGTTATGTTTTACAAAAAGAAAATCAAGAAAAATTATTTTTAAATGCAGGAAGAATTAGAAGATTAATCGTAGATAAATTTAATCAATTATTTGAAAAATATGATGCTTTTATATTACCTGGATCATCTAGTAGCGCACCTGAATTTCAAAGTGAAAATATAGATAAATTATCTAATCGTTATTTACTATTAGAAAATCATATGGCAATAGGTAATTTTGGTGGTATGCCTAGCATTACAATCCCATCAGGAAAAATAGATAATATGCCAATAGGTATATGTATAACGGGTAAGGCAAAAGACGACTTAAATGTATTAAATATTGCTTATGCATTAGAGAATGTGTTAGGTCAAAAAGGACAAATAGCAGGAAAGGAGAATAAATAATGGAATATGATGTAACGATTGGTTTAGAAGTACATTGTGAATTAAAGTCTACAACTAAAGTATTTTCTCCTAGTCCTAATACTTATTCAGAAAAGCCTAATACCAATATATCAGTAATTGATTTAGCTTTTCCTGGTATTCTTCCCGTAGTTAATAAAGGAGTAATAGAGAAAGCCTTAACCGTAGCAACAGCCCTAAATTGTGAAACTCCGGAATATATGATATTTGATAGAAAGAATTATTATTATCCAGATTTACCAAAAGGATATCAAATAACACAGATGCATTATCCAGTAGGAACTAATGGATACTTAGATATATATGTTGAAGATAAAGCTAAAAGAATATACATACATGATACCCACCTAGAAGAAGATACAGCCAGTTTAGATCATTATGATAAATATTCCCTAATAGATTATAATAGATGTGGTGTACCTCTTTTAGAAACAGTAACAGAGCCATGTATGCATAGTATTGATGAAGCACTATCTTTTCTTGAATCATTAAAAAGATTATTTTTATATACAAATGTAAGTGATGCTAAAACGGAATTAGGACAAATTAGATGTGATGTTAATGTATCACTTGCTCCAAAAGGTTCTAATAAACTTGGTGTTAAAGTTGAAATGAAAAATATAAATTCTTTCTATAACGTAAAGATGGCTTTAGAAAGTGAAATAAAAAGACAAACAGAGCTTCTTAATAATGGTATGAAAATAGAAATGGAAACTAGAAGATATGACGAATCAACTATGCAAACAGTTAGAATGCGAAGCAAAGAAGATGCTATTGATTATAAATATTTTATAGAACCTAATATCCCTCCGATTAAGTTAACAGATGAGTTAAAAAGTGAAGTAAAAGAATCTTTACCAGAACTAGCTTTCTCTAAAATGACTAGATATATAAATGAATATGGATTATCTTTAGTCGATGCTAAAACAATAGTTAAAGATAAAGATATTGCTACTTATTATGAAAACATTGTTAATCGTGGAAAAGATCCTAAAATTGTGTCTAATTGGCTTACAACAAGAGTTTTAGGTTATCTTTCTAAAGAAGAAATAACAATTTCTAAATTTAATTTTACTGAAGATAGGATGATAGAATTATTAGAATACATAGAAACTGGGAAAATATCAACAAAGCAAGCAAAAGATGTTTTCTATAAATGTATAGAAGAAAATAAAAATCCTAAAAAAGTTATTAAGGAAAGTGGTATGGAACAAATTACTGATGAAGAAGAAATTAGAAAAATAGTATTAGAAGTATTAGAAGAAAATAAAGAAGTAGCAAAAGACTATAATCCTGAAAAAGGAAGAATGCTAGATTTCTTTATTGGGCAGACAATGAAAAAGTCTAGAGGTAAGGCTAATCCAGAAGTAGCAACTAAAGTACTTAAAGAAGAATTAGAAAAATTGAAATAAATTATTGGTAAAAATTACCAATAATATGATAAAATAAAATTGATAGAAAAAAGAGCGGTATAATAGTATCACTTATACTAAATGTATATAATTTCTCACCACTTTTTTCTATCATAAAATACTTGAAACATATCAAGTATTTTTAATTTATAAAGAAAGTTCAATTTTTATATTATTTCTTCACCAAAAGTGTTAACAAACGAATGTTTATAATTTATAATGCGATTATAGGCGGTGGTTGAATCTTATGAAAATATATCGAGGCTATAAATTTAGAATGTATCCTAATAAAGAACAAGAAGAATTAATAAATAAAACAATAGGTAGTACTCGTTTTGTATATAACTATTTTCTAGATAAAAAGTTTAGTAATGCATACAGTGGAATAAAACTAATTTCAAAGCTTTTAGAAGAAAAAACATTTCTAAAAGAAGTAGATAGTTGTGCTCTTAGAAATAGTGTATTTAATTTAGAAGATGCTTATAAAAGATATTATAATGGTTTAGGAGAGTATCCTAAGTTTAAGATAAAAGGAATTCATAATAGTTATAAAACAAATAATATAAAAAACACATATAAAGGTAAAAATTATAATAGTATAAAATTAGATTTAATAAACAAAACTATAAATTTACCTAAACTAAAAGAAATACCAATAAGGGGATATAGAAATAAAAATACATTTAATGGTGAAATAAAAAG
>CALVSZ010000065.1 GCA_944359705.1 uncultured Bacilli bacterium
TCATTAACATTAGATGTTTTTTGACTTTTTTGCATATCTTCTAATACTTTTTTAAGTTTTTTTAACATTTCTTTGATTTCACTTTTAGTTTTTGGTTTAAGTACTTCTTTTTCTCCCATTTCAGTTAACTGTTTTTGCATTTCCTTGATTACTTCATCTTTAATTTTATCAATACTTTTTTCATCCCAAAGACTGTGAGTATCATGTCCAACATCTTTTTGACTATTATTTTGCCCATTGTTATTTTGATTTTTTTTCTTTTGCTGATGCTGTTTCTTTTTCATTAATTTTTTATACATTTCTTCTGCATCATATCGTATAGCCCAAGGGATATCAACAACACCATCTACTAATTCTAATCCATCTTTTTTCAAAAAAGCATTAATGACAGAATCAGTTGCATAATTCCAAACTTCTTGGTCTTTATCTTTTCCTCTATTAATATGATCGAAAGCAATATGACATACTTCGTGAGCAAAAACGAAAGTTTGTTGACTTTCTGTAAGGTTTTCAATAAAATCAGGATGATAATATATTGTATTTCCATTAGTACCAGCAGTTGGATTGCCATTATAACTTACACAATTTTTAGTTTCTACATAATCCAAACTATCAATAATACTTCCAAAAAAAGGGTATCTATCAATTAAGTCTCTTTTTATAGAATTAATATTTGTACTCATAAATTAAACACCACACACACAAGCAACTAAACTATAAATTTCTTCTGCTATTGGTTTATTTTTTATGTCGTAAGCAGTAACTATTATAGAACAAGTTTTAGGTAAATCAAATGTACTTATTTTTCTATATTTAAGAATTTCAATAAATTTTAACTGTTCATCAATTTCTAAATTATTAATTCCATTAATAATAAGTAATGAACGACCATTTTTACATTTTTCTACTAAAATATTATACCAATCTGGCGCAACAAAATTTACACCCTCATAATGCCCATTTAACAATGACATATCACAGTCATTATTTAATATAACTGCATTTTCAAATAATTCATTGGAAATATCTTCAACTAAAATAGGGTATTCATTTAATAATAATAGTTCTTTTAAAGACTCTAGATCCACTTTTTTCATAATTTCTTTCTCCAAGTTAGCCCCATAGAACGAATGTCCTCTAATTTTTCTGCTCGTTCTGGATTACCTTTAGACCAAAACTCATCAAATAGTGTTAATACTTCTAATCCCATTTTTTGAACAAAATCTCTAACAACAACAACATTAGCATCATCAACTTCTGATAAAGATAGTGCAGTAGCATATTTTTTAGCAATATCTCCTTCATAATCTCTTGAAGTATAGTTCCCATTTATAACATCTTGAATACTTACAATGCTAATATTACAAAAACTTACAAAATCTTTTGTTATACCTTCACCAACTAATGAACGAATCATTTCTGGTTCTCTAGTTGCATAAAGCATTTTTGATGCCATTTCCCATTTTCTAGGATCAGCATTAGGTTTTATTCCATCATATTTTGTTCTTAATACATTTACTCCAGAATGTGCTTTTAATGAAATAAAAGCATAAATTGCAGGATGGATAGGTAATTCATATTCTGATTCCTTAATATAATCAAGTCTTTGATAAGATTTTTTTGGAGTTTTAGCCCATTCTAGCCATGAATCTAATGTTGTTTCAATGTAAACATGAGCAAATCTATTAAATAATGGTTCTGCCAATGTATTAGCAACAACTGAATCACTTAAATCATTCCCAGCTGCTGCAATTCTTGCATTATCTGGTAATTTCCATTTCCCATTTACCTCTCTATCAAAAATAATATTAAATGCCATACCTTGAATTGCATGAAGTGCATTAGTAAGTTCATCAAAGAAAACAACATGAATTTTATTTGGCTCTGCCTCACATCTTGCTTCCAGTTTTAATAACCAAGTAGGTTTTACATCAATCATTTCACCAGTGCTTTGATTATAAACACTTTTACCATTTAAACTTTCTGGTGTAGCATTACGAAGATAAACAATTTCACAATCTGGATCAACTTGTTTAACTCTTGCACTTTTTCCCTCACTAGAACGACCATGCAAAAAAACTGCAACGCCACTTTGAATAGCACCTTTAATAATATCTTCTTCTGTAACTTTATTAAACATAAAGTTATAAGCGTTTTGTCTTTCCATATTTTCCCCCTTAATTTTAAGTATAATAGTCCTCAAAATGTACCATTTATTATAATGAAAAAAATACATTTTTACAATACTTTTACTGAATATAAGATAGAAAAATGTGAATAATTAGTGAAAATATATCATATTTATCTCGTGACACTCATTATCATTTACAATATCCGTTTCGATAAATCCAATTTTTTCATAAATGTGTTTTGCATGATTATTTCCATATGTATAAGTAGTAGTCATTGTATGCATTTGATAATTTTTGTTCATATATTTTATTAATTCTTTTAGAGATTCAGTTCCATAATTTTTATTTTGATATCTATAGTCTATTGCAAAATCCCAAAGGAAATAGCAACCAACATCAAATTTTTTAAGCATAACAAATCCTATCAAAGTTTGATTCTTAAAAATATCAAAAGCAATAACATCAGCTCTATTAAGAGAATTTTTTATTTTTTCTTGATTAGATAAAAATTTTTCTTGATTTTCTAAAACATCTATTTTCATTGATTTAGATTTTACAAATTTAACCATTTTATCACATCCTACAACCATTATATCATACTAACTCATATTCTCTAGCAATAATCCTATCATCAGAGCAATATTTTATTACATAATTATTATCTTGTTTACAAATTATTATTCCAATTGTTTTAACTTGATTAGACTTCTTTAGATGTTCATCCATATAATTCATATAAACTTGTATTTGCCCAATTAAAATAGGATTAGGCACTAAATCTCTTACATCTAATTTTTCTTTGTAAATTAATTTGGTTCTAGTTTTAATTGGTAATATTTCATATTCATTAGATTTATTTATATCCCTTAATCCTCTAACATCATTATTATTTGATTCACATTAGTGAACATAATATGATATTTTATCAATATCATTTATAGAAAGCATTTCATACCAATGGCTCCATGTCACATTTCTCGACAATGTCGGAACTTTTTCCATAATTGAATAAAATTGTTTAATTTTATATAAAAGAGAAACTGTATATTTCTTTCCAAATTTAGTTGTTAATTTTTTAGAGTAACCTTTGATAACACTTTTACCATATTTAGTATCAATACCGTTAAGTAATTCTCCTACTTCAATAATTAAGTTCTCATCTTTTCTTTTACTTTTGAATAATCTCTACATTTTGATATATTTCATAATTTAATATTTTATTTTATATTTGTTCATATGTTTTATTTATTCCTTCTATCATGTTTACTCCATCCGTTAGATTATAACTTGCTAATAAATCTGATTCTACCCTAGTACTAGCATCTCCCATTAATAATACTTTAACGTTATTTAATGTCATATATATAACATTAGAGTTATCATTTTCACTGTCATAAAGTTTATTATTTAAAAAATATAGGTTATTACCATTAATATTTATTTCTTTAACTTCTCTATAATAATCGATATCTTTTAATTGTAATTGTTTTATTAGATTTAATTCTAAGTTATTATATTCATCATTATTAAATATAACTTGTTTAACTTTAAAATTATTAACCAAATTGATAGATTCTCCCATATGATCATAGTCTCCATGTGCTGATTGTCAATTAGTAAGTCGAATTTAATCCTTAATTTATAAAGAAAAAAAAGAACGCGCTTTACATTCTCTTATATTTTTTCAAAATTAATCTTTTGCTTTTTGCTTGACCAACATCAATACAATTCATAAAAAATTCATTTTTTACTTCATTAAAACCATTATCATTTTCATTCGAGTTATAAGGATTCAATACAATATGTTTACTTTCAAATTCTGAAGTAATAATTTGAGGATTATAACTTCTCAAAAATTCAGGTTTGGTATATGCTCTTATCGTGTGATTATTTTCTATATCAGAATAACATCTATATTCTGCATAATCGGCATCAAACGGAACCGCTCTTGTATACCATGTTGTATCTTGATAACATATATCACAGTCTGTAATAAAAGTACCTGTACATACATATATATCATTAGTTTGAGTTATTTTTATTTTATTTAATACATCTATTAATACTTTTAAATTATCAATACTTTTATATTCATCAACATTTAATTTGGATAAATTTATTAACTCTTTGCATGTTTCTTCATTTAATAATTCTTTTATTCTATTCAATCTATCTAACTCGGAAACATACATCTTTCTTAAGTTTATTAATTCACTTTTCTTCATTATACCACCTATAAATAATCAAAATATCTTTTACTTTCTATTAAATTTATATCAATTTTCAAACTTTTTAATAACTCTATTAATTCTTTAATTTCACTTTCATTATCTTTTGCTATTTTTTTAACTTCTATTTCAACAAAATTACCCATATTATCAACACTATCGAATGAAAATTCATATTTATCATTATACATGATTTTTTCTCTTGTTTTAGTAATAATTCCTTTATTCTGAAAGTCTAAGCATTTTAGAATAGTTTCAAAACTATTAACATTATCAATTAATACTTCATATGCTTTACAGCAATTATTAATTATTTTTTTCTTGTATGTTAATATACATTTATTTTCTTCATTTCTAACTCTAAGCCATTCATAATTAAAGTTCCTATATTTTGGAATATAGTATTTATCAATTTGTTTAATTTTGGTTATGTTGCTATTTTGATTTTTTATAATACCTTTTATTCTATTAAAGTCTGAAATATTTACTTTTAGTTTAACTTCTATTTCTAAATTATCCAAACTATTAAAATTGTTATCTATTAAATTGTAGAGATTAATATCTAAAATATTAGATATTTTAAATAACATATTAATATCAGGAACAGTCCTGTTACATTCATAACTAGATATGGTTTTATCTGACACATATAATAATTCTGCAAACTCTTGTTGGGTTAGTCCTTTTTTTATTCTCTGCTCTTTTATTTTTTGACCAAGATTATTCATTATATCTCCCCTTACAAGTATATTTTATCACATAAAATATGTTTTTTTCTCTATGATATGTAGAATTACAATGTTTCATATTCTTTTACTTTATTAAATTATTTTCAAATTTATTTTCTTTCTCTAATTCTTTTAAACTTTTATCTGGTGTCGGAAGTTCTTCTGGCATCGTTCCACCAAGTTTCTCAATTGTATTCCTAATTTCTTTTCCTACCTCATAATGTGTTTTATTAGCTTCATTTTCAACACCAATATTTTCATTTTTTAATTTAGCCTCAGTTTGAGTAATTCGAAAAAGATTAGCAGCAAGTTCTTCACTCCCCATATTATCTAAAATATCTTCTCTATATCTTAGTTTCTTTCTTTTAGCAATATCATTTGCAGTTTCCCCATTATATAATCCTTTATAACCTGAATTATGAAATTTATCAAAGTTTTTAACTCCTGCATTTCTAGCCGCAATATTCAAAGAATAATTTCCTTTTCTAGTTAAATTTCTTTGATAAAATCTTTTTTCATCTTCAGTAAGTTCGCTATATTCTTTTTCACTTAGTTCTTGTTTTCTAGTTTGTATTGCAAAATAAGTTTGACCTAAAGCCACCATTTTCTTTTTAGGATTAGCATTTTGAACTATTAAATACCATATATATCTAGATAGTTTATAATCTATAATATATTCTTCTTTACCTTTACCTGTTATTATTGGCTTCCTGACTTCGGGAAGCCAATATGAATCATCGTTATTGCTATTTTTATATGCTATTACTGCTTTCTTAATCACATTATTAAAATTTTCCCATTTGCTATATTCAAGCAATGGCATTAACTCACGTGCCAACCAATATTCATTACCGTCTTCACCTATGCGCTTAATATCTTCAAACAATCTCTCTGTATATTCTTTCAATTCATTCATTTGCATTCTCCTTTCTATGGTTCACATGTCTCTATTTTCAATTTATTATTATTAATCTTAAACATAATACTTCCATCTAAATCTGTCCTATATATCTTTGAATTTGATAATGTATCTAAAACAGAACTTTTCGGATGTCCATATCTATTGTTTTTACCAACACTTATGATTGCATATTTTGGCTTAATATTATTTATAAAAATTTTACTTGATGAGGTATTTGATCCATGATGCCCAACTTTTAATACATCTATATCATTTAAATTATATTTTTCTATTAAATCTTCTTCTACTTCTACTCCTGCATCACCCATAAATAAAAATTTATGATTATTAAGTTCAGTATAAATTACAGATGAATTATCATTCTCATTATCATAATCTTTATTATTTATAAAAAACAATTTATTATCATCAATATTTAATTCTTCAATACAACTGTAATAAGGAATTTTCTTTTTATCCATGGCATAAATTAATTCTTTTTCTAAATCATTAAACTTACCGCAATTAAATATTACTTTCTCTACTTTAAAATTTTCAACCAAATT
>CALVSZ010000066.1 GCA_944359705.1 uncultured Bacilli bacterium
CCCTATTAGTTATATTTTAAATAACCTTGCTTATCCGAACACAACTATTTAGTTTTCCGATAAATTGTTACACTATCTCTTCATAGTTTTTTCCTTCTTTATACTTGTCTCAATTGCTACCCTTTCAACTAACCCTAAAGCAATCATAAAAGATATTGTATACGATCCTCCATAAGATAAATATGGTAAAGGCACTCCTGTTAATGGTAAGCATCCCATAACGCCACCTAGATTTACTATAATATGCAATGCCATATATGCAAATACACCATAACTAATTAATGAATTATGTAAATTATCAGCTTTTTTTGCTACTTTAAGTATTCTAAATAATATTATTAAAAATATAAGTAAAATAATAATTCCCACGATTAATCCACATTCTTCAACTATTATTGGAAAAATAAAGTCCGTATAACTTTCAGGTAAATATAAATATTTTTGAGTACTTTCCCCAATTCCTTGTCCAGTTAATCCGCCATTTTTAAATGCAATAAAACTATTACACAACTGATATCCTGTCTCTTCTTGATATCTTTCACAAGGATCTTTAAAATTTAAGCGGTCTGCTTGATAACCACGTAGAAAAGAACCACCTGTTGTAAGTAATACAGATAAGACAACAAGTAAACTACCTAAAAATAATTTATTATATGTATTTCTATTTTTTTTACTCATAGGAACAGCATAAAACATAACAATTGCAATAAGCGCTATTATTCCCGCCGTTCCTAAATCTGGTTGAATTGCAACCAAAAAGAAAATAATAACACAAAATAACATTGGTTTAATTAAAGTCCATTGATCTGATAAACTATCTTTATGTTTGTCATAATACATTGCCAAAAAAATAATGATTATTATTTTAGTAAATTCACTTGGTTGAAAATTAAATGGTCCAATACTAAACCAACTCTGAGCACTCTTAGCAATCGTTCCCCATATAGTTAATCCAAATAATGCAATAATTGCTAATATCATAAAAAAATTAATTAAATGCTTATACTTATTTACAGGGAATATAATTACGAATAAAAAAGCTAACATGCCTACTCCCATAAACAATGCTTGCCTTATAAAATAATGATAAGGACTATATCCATAACGCATAAACGATTCCATTGAAGAAGCACTAAGCACCATTATAAGACCAAAAGCAAACATTATAATCGATAATATTAATATTACTTTATCCATTCTTTGTATTGTTTTTTTCATCTAAATCCCTCTTTATAATAATAACACATTTTAAATAAATTATATTAATTTATTTAAGCAAAAAAAGAAAAAATAGAAAATGTAAAAATTACTTATCAAATCTTTCTTTATATGAACAATGTTTACATATATCTAGAAAAGCTCTACGCTCATTAAAATTATTTAATATCTTATTTACCCTATCACATTTTAATATTTCTTCTAAATTATCATTAAATATATTGCCTAAATTACTTATTCCAAAAGAATCTAAACAGCAAATTGTAATTGTACCATCAACCAATATACCTATTTGATTCCTTAATCCATAACAAAAACCATTTTCTCTACAATATTCATTTTCTAAACTTGGCCATGTAAATTCTTTATCTTTATTTATATAAACATTTTCCTTAATTTTTATATTATTACCTTCCAATATTTTTTTATAACTAGATTCATCAATATTATATTTTAGCTTTATTTTTTCTAAATATTCCAACATCCGATCATCTAAAATATTATTTTTCAAAGTCCAAAATCTATATACAATAAAAACATTATTTAATTCATCAACGCAATTAAGTATATCATCTATATAGCTTTTCTTCTTATTTTCACTATGAAGTGATAAATTAATTTGTCTAATATTATCATATTTTTTTAAAATATTTATTTTTTCTTTTAACAAAACGCCATTAGTAGTAATATTAACAAATTTATTATATTTTTTGGTTAAGTTAAGTATTTCATCTAAATTACTATGAATTAATGGTTCCCCTTTTACATGTAAATATATATATTTGGTATATTTATCAATTTTTTGTAAAATAATTTCAAAATCTTTAAAACTCATTTCTTTCTTAAATCTATTATCTTTAATACAAAAGCTACAATTTAAATTACATTTATTAGTTATCTCTATATAAATTTTTTTAAATCTCATAAAATCCCCCATTAATGTTAATTATTATTTTTAGAAAGTTCAATTATAAAATCATTAAATGGAATAGGTTTTGAAAAATAATATCCTTGAATAGTATTACATTTAAAACTTTTAACCAAATTATATTGTTCTTCTGTTTCTACCCCCTCAGCAGTAGTCTTTACATTTAAAGCAAGAGCTAAATTAAATACATACTTTATTATTTCACGACCTTTTTCACTATTATCTATAATAAAACTACGATCTATTTTTATTTCATCAATATCTAAATCTTTTAAAATTGAAATTGAAGAATAACCTGTTCCAAAGTCATCTACCAAAATATTAAAACCGTGCTTTTTTAAAGATTTAACAGATCTTTTTATTGCTTTATTGTCAGATAAAATAGTTCCTTCTGTTATTTCTATTTCAATATCATTTACACAAATATTTAAATTTTTCATAATTTCTAAATATTTTTTAACAAAATTACCATTTTCTAATTTTTTTCTAGATAAATTAATAGATATAGGGATCTCAAATCCTTTTTCTTTTAAATAATTAATATCGATGCATACCTTTTTTAATACATAATCATCAATCATGGTAACAAAACCTGACTCCTCTGCAATAGGGACAAATACAGCTGGAGATATCATAGTTCCATCACTATCTTTAAAGCGAAGTAAAGCTTCTGCTCCAATTATTTTTTTAGATATGGTATCATACTTTGGTTGATAATATACATCTAATTTATCATTATCAATTGCCTTAATTAATTTATCGAGTATTTTTTTATTTTCTAACATTTCACTTAACACTTTATCATTAAATATATCATAATATGTATAATTATCCTTTTTAATATTCTTCCAAGCAATAATTGCTTTATTTTCTAAACTTTCAATACTTTCTTCTAATTTTGTAAATGTATAAACACCAATACTTGGAACTATCATATAATCAGTTTCAAATATTTTTAAAGCACAAATATCTTGGTACAAATTTTCTATAAAATGTATCAATTTATCCTCATTACCATATTCATAATAAATTAAATAATGATCAGCCATCTTTCTTGTAGAAAAGCCATTATTTGAGCACCTTTTATTAATTAATTGAGTGATTTCTTTTAAAATTTTATTACTATTTTCATAACCAAATAAAGTATTAACCAATTTAAAGTTATTTAAATCTAATGCCAACAAAGCCTTTTTCTTATGAGAATCACCTCTTAATAATACTTCATTTGAAAATTTTGTATATGAATAACCATTAGTTATAGGATCAACATAAATTAAATTATATAATCTTTTATTTTTTACATAATTAGTTAAAATTATAGTTATCAGTAGGAATATTAATAGTCCGGTAATTCCAATAATTAACATTATAGTCATTAACATAATACTATTATAAGAAGTATTAATAGTAGTACTTGGAACAACCGTCAAAATATACCAATCATTAACATCTAATGGTAAATAATACATCGTTTTATCAACCTTATTGTTATATATTAATAATCCTTCTTCACCATTTATTATCTTCTCTTTCAAAGAATTTGCAACTTTCGTATTTTTATCATTAGCACTTACCAAAGCATCATAAATATTTTCAAAATTATTAAAACTATTTTTATTATTTGAACTTAATATTTTATCACCATTACTATCTACTATATAAGAATACCCTTCACCATTAAATGATGGAATTGATAATTTAGATACTAATAATTTAATATCATATGAAAAAAACAAACAACCCTTATCACCATTAATAGAAGTAATAGGCTCACTAATAAAGATACTGAATTGATTGTTAATAGTATCATTATCTAAAATTATTAAACTTTCTTTATCTTCTAAAGAATCAAAATAATTTGCATATTTAGTTGTAAAATCACCATCAGCAGATATATATATAGTTTTTTCTGGTGTTACTATGCCTATATTTTTATAATCACCATTTTGATAAATTTTTTTTATTGTATCTAACACATGATTATTGGTTAAACTATTTTCTGATTCTATTACTAGAGCCAACTGTTTAACTAAATTTCTTTGTTCTGATATCTGACTTTCTACGACCATTTTATTTTGATAAGCAACTTCTGATAAAGTTATGTTTACTTGTCCAGATAATTTATTTTTTAATATATTTGAATATATTATTATTCCTATAAAAAATAATAATAATATAACCAATGACAACACCATATATTTAGAAAGTCCCTTTATTCTTGTCATAATAGCACCTCTATTTCAAATTAATTATATAATAAATATTTAATATATACAAGAATTTATAAAAGATTAAGGTTTAAAAATAATAGCCAAAAAATCGAACTTTCCTCATAAACAAAAAAGAGAGATAGAACAACTATCTCCATAAAATGTTAAGTATAAAACATCTACTTTGTTTCAGCACTTCTATCGGATGACCAAAATGGTCCAAATTCTATTGCACTATAACTAGCTCTTTTATAATTATATACTTTATAACCTAATCCTAAACACATGTCAACTGTTCCATCATCATATTTTGTAGTTTCCTTTTTAATACAAAACATTGGTTCTTTTTCCTTACTAACATTATAAAAATCTGTTAAGCAAATTACCATCCATCCGATTAAAATAACCCACAATACAATATTCATTATTTTAGAAAAAGTACTTTTTTCTCCTTTATTTTTTTGCTTTTTTTCAACAAATTCAGTAGACATTTCCTCTTTTTCTTCTTTTACTTCTTTCGTATTTGTTTTCTTTTTATCACTCATAAATCCCACTCCTATCTAAAACTAACATCATTATTTATTAGTCTTTCAATTTCTTCTTTTGATTCTTTTTGATTATTTACATATCTACTAATTGCAGAAAATAATAATCTAAGTCTTACTTTATCTTCTGCTATAGTATTAACAAATTTAAGTATTAGTGGATAACCACTATCTAAGAATAATGACATTTCAACACCATATGGTTTAAAGATTATACCACATGTTGATATTGACTTATAAGGAATTATTGTTATATTTTTCTTTAAATTAAGAATATTCGTATTATCAAAAAGTATCATTTTTTTATCAGTAAACAAACCATAATCCCTTGAAGTTTTATAAGCTACTAATACTTTTTCATCTTCAAATACATAATCTAAAGTGTATTTAGGTAACAACTTAGATTCAACATATTTAGAAAAATTAAAATATTTAGTAACTTCTTTATATTTTATATATGCCATAATTCTTTCCTCTTTCTAATAGACTTAGGAGAAACAGATAAACTGTTTCTCTATTAGTCTAATAATTAATCTTGCACTTCAGTATTAACTAAAGTAAATTCACCATTACTATAAGTAAATTCTTTTACATAAATTTTTTCAGTAACATTACTACTATATTTAATTTTTACTGTTTCTAATGAAGACCAACGGTTATAAGCATAACGGTATCCCCATTTTTCATCACTAGATACTCTTGTATAACGACCATTATTAATACTTATTTGAATATCTGTTGCAGTACTATCAGCCATTATTTTAATATAATCACTACCTATAAATGAATATGCTTCATATTTTTCTATATCCATTACTGGATCATCTGTTTTACTCCTTCTAATACCATCTAAATGCCATCCATCATGTCTATCGTATTTTAATACAAACCAATCATAATAGTATTCATCTGTATCTAATGATTGTAAAATTGCTTTACTTTCTTCAGTTAAGTACTTAAATACATTTTCCATTCCAAAAGCAATATTAACTTGTTTGTCAAGTCTGTTTGCTTCTGCTATTAAATTAGATAATTCTTCACTACTATTAAATTTAATAACTAAATCTTCAAAGGCTACTCTATAATATGAAGTGTCATATCCTTCGCCTTGGTCTTTTATCGGATGAATTGGGTATAATTCATATACAGTAGTTGCACTACTTGTTTTTACATTATAGATAGGAGTTACTACAATATCACTGACAACATTATTTATATTAGATGACCATGAACCACTAAATTCTATTACAGTACCATCTCCTAATGTAATATCTACAGGTAGTTGTTCTGTATATTGTTTTAATTGTTCTGAAGTTATACTACTTCCATATGGAATATTATATATGTATCCTAAAGTTTCTTCATTAAAATTCTTAATTGTAGCTGTGAATTTTTTTACTTTATATGTAACTTCTACACTAACATCATCTAGTCCCATTGTTCCTGTTACTACTGTTGTTTTTGTTACATATC
>CALVSZ010000067.1 GCA_944359705.1 uncultured Bacilli bacterium
ATAATAGAATAATTCATTAATATAATTCTAATAATAATTTAAATATTAGGGAATATTTAGATAATATTGGTGTAAAAACTATTAATGATTTTTTTGATAAAATAAAGTATAATCAAGTAATAAAATATGATTCAACTACTAACAATGGGATGGGAAAATTTAATGTAAAATCAACATCTAAATTTATTTCCTTTAAAAAGAATAATACCGATATATATATACCTGAAATATATTAATCTACGCGTAATAATACTTTAATAAGATTATTGCCACCATTTATTCATTCAATTAAAACTAATTGTATGTTAATAATTGATGAATTTAGTAGTGGTTTTCATAATGAATTAGAAGAATGTTTAATTAAATATTTCTTTCACTATTCAAAAGATTCGCAAATATTTTTTGCCTCTCATTCTACTAATATATTAAATAATACTTTAATACGACCAGATCAAATATATGCTGTTTCTTTTGATGGAAAAAAAGGAACAGTACTTAAAAGATTTTCGGAAGAAATGCCAAGAGAAGCACAAAATACAGAAAAGATGTATTTAAATGGGGTTTTTGATGGATTACCAAGATACAATAAAATCTTTAAAGATTAATATAAAAAGAAATATAGGAACAGTTATTTTAGTAGTAGAAGGAGAAGAATATGAATTTAAATTATTGAAGAAGATATTTCGAGATATATTACATTATCGACTATTAACTAAAAAAAGAGGACAAAATAAATTTAAAGAGTATAATGAATTTGTAATGAAAGGAAATGAAAATTCTAGAGTTATTATTATTAATACTAAAAATTCTAATATAGGGACAATTGAAAACGATAATGAATATAGAAATGAATTATATAAGTTAATGTATGAAAAATATGGTTTAGATACTAAAAATATTCCTATATATTTTATATGGGATAGAGATAGTGAATCAAATAAAACAGAAATAGTTATTAAATTATTGAAAAAATTAACTAGTCCATATGAAAATGAAGAATATGAAAATGGTTTACTACTTCTTAGTTATCCTTGTTGTGAGAGTTATACTATATCGTGTTTTGAAAAAGAAAAAAATATTGTTCAAGAAGATATTAAAAAATATTTAATAAAAAACAATTATGATGTAAGTAGAATAGATAGATATAAAATTCAGTATGCTGCTTTAGAAATGATAAAAAAAATAAAAAGGTTTGATATTAATTTTAGTTTGAAAAATATCAGTTTCATTAATATAAGAGTATTTGAAAAGGAAGAAGAGTATTTTAAGAAAAATGAAAATTATATTCTAATATCGTTTATATCTGTTATATTAATTGATTTAGGTGTAATTACTTTTAGAGATTAGAACATCTAATCTTTTATTTTACATAAATTAATATTTAGTGTATAATTATAAAGGTATGGATGAGTGATTATATGGATTATAGTGTTAAAATAGATGAATTTGAGGGACCTTTAGATTTACTTCTTCATTTAATTAAAGAAGATAATATTGATATATATGATATATCTATTGATAAAATAACTAAAGATTACCTAGATTATATAAATAAAATGGAAGAGTTAAATATTAATGTAGCTTCTTCTTATTTAGTTATGGCTTCAGAACTTATGGAAATTAAGTCTAAATCATTACTTCCTTCTAATAAAAAGGAAGAAGTTAGTGAAAACGAAGAAGAAGTAAGTAGAGAAAGATTAATAAGTAAATTAATTGAATATAAAAAATATAAAGAAATTACTAGTTCATTTAAAGAATTAGAAAGTTTAAGAAAAGAGATTTATATTAAATCTCCTGAAAATATAAAAAATTATATTGATGAAAAAATTACTAATGATAATGATATTAGTGTTAATGATTTAATTAAGGCATTTTCTCTTTTTTTAGAAAGAAAGGAATTAGAAAAACCACTTAATACTAAAATTACTAATAAAGAATATAGTGTAAAAGAAAGAAAAAGTAGTATTAGAAATATCTTAAAAGAAAGAAAAAAATTAGAATTTACGGAATTATTTAATGAATATAATAAAAGCTTTATTGTCGTTACTTTTTTATCAATCTTAGAAATGACTAAAGATAATGAAATAGATTTAAAACAGGAAGATAATTTTAGTAAAATATATATAGAATTGAAGGTGCAGTAATGGAAGGTATACTAGAAGGATTATTATATGTTCAAGGGGATATTGGTCTTACTTTAGAACAAGTTATGGATATATTAAATATAAGTGAGGAAGAGGCTAAAAATTTAATATATAAGCTTAAAAATAGTTATGAAGATAGTAGTAGAGGACTTAGAATTAATTATTTAGGAAATACTTTTAAATTAACTACTAAAGAAGAACATAAAGAGTATTATCAAAGGTTATTAGAAAATCCTAAAAATAATGTATTATCTAATTCGGCATTAGAAACACTTGCTATAATCGCTTATAATGAGCCAATTACAAGGGTTGAAATAGATGATTTAAGGGGAGTAGATTCTTCTTATATAGTAAGAAGATTACTAGCTAAAGGATTAATAAAAGAGTGTGGTAAATCTGATTTACCAGGAAAACCTATATTATATAAAACAACAGACGATTTCTTAGATTATTTTGGATTATCTTCTATTAATGAACTTCCAAGTTTAGACAATATAGAAGAAAATAATGATGAAAAAGATTTATTTAAATCAATATATAAGGATGAAGAATAGTCCTTATTTTTTTATATTGTAATTGGTGTTAATAAAAAAAACTTACCAAATGATAAGTTTTTATTTTGATTGTTCTGAATGCATTTTAATTAATTCACTATATATATATGGATCTTCAGTAATTTCCATATATATATCGTTTCCTTCTTTTTCTTCTCTAACTACGACATAATTATTCGTAGGATTTTCATTATTATCTAATTCTACGGCTAAATAATATTTATCTGCTTTTATAACGGTATCTAATAATAGTAAATAATTCTTATTATTTTCTAGAACTATAATATCATTTACGTTCATTATTTTGCACCTCTTTTCTGAGAATTATCTTGTTCATTAAGATATGCTTGATATACCTCTCTTACTTGGGCTACTAAATCTCTTTTTTCAGATTCTCGCATTTCTGTATCATCTTTTATTTCATCTAATAATTCAGTTAACTTATTTCTAAGATCATCATCCTTTAGATAAATTCTATTTTTTTGGACATTATTAATTGTTTTTTTGTATTTTTCATACTTTGATTTTTTATTAGGTAATATTACTCCAAGTCCTGATATACCAAGACCTGTAAGACCATAAGCAAGTGCTTTTGTAGATAGTGCACTAACAGCATTTTGAGCTGCGGTTAATTTAGTAGCAAGGGCAGCTGCTTCAGCAGCAGCAGAGCTAGCAGTAGCGGCATGGGATGCTGCTAGTTCAGCAAGAGAAGTACCTCCGAAAGTCCATGCACCATTTGAACCAAAGACAGCAGCTTTTCCTGTTAATGCTTGAACTACTGAAGCTAAACTTTGATTACTAGCATGTAGTGCTACTTGTTCAGCCGCAGTAGCAGAATGCCAAAGAGTAGAATTAGATACCATTGATGAAGTAAGTGAAGATAAATTACTTGCATTCATCGCAGCAATATTAGCACTATTGGCAGCAATTGCAGCATTATTAGCAGCAGTAATTGCAGGAATTAGATATTGGAATGCCACGACAACAGCAACAGCAATGGCAGCAATACCTAGTGCAATTAATATTTGTTTTTTATGTTCATTTAACCATTTACATGTCTTTTTAGCTATAACCTTAAATCTATTTTTTTTCTTAGGAGTATCCTCAATTGGAGTATCTTTATCTTTCTTTTCTTCCTTAAGAGCAGTTTTATCTCTTAATTCTATATATTCTTTTGGTAATTCAGTAAGCATACGATTTTGGTTTAGTATTTTTAACATTTCTACTAATGCATTAAATTCTAAAGCATCACTTTGTCTAATCATCGCACCATTAATTTCTACTGAAGGATTATCTTTATCATTGTTATTTTCTCCTAAATCAATAAGTTCATTCATTCTAGCCAATATCTTTTTGTATTCTGATGTATATAACTGACTAGATTCTTTTTCTGGTTTAGGAGGTTCTGGATTATCTTTACCAGTACCAAGAGCAGTTTTATTTTTTAAATCTATATATTCCTGAGGAAGAACTTGTAGATTACTATCTTTCTCTAAAATAGCAAACATATTTTCTAAAACTTTTATTTCATCTAATACATCTTGAGTTTTATCCTTAACATTAGCAAGTTCAATCATTCTATTAACAATTTTTTGCCTTTCTTCAAGATATAGAGGACTTTTATCTATTATTGTTTTAGATTTTTGTATAAGATAATCGTTATCTAACGTAGTAACATTTTTATTTTGATTTAAGTAATTTATCATTTCGTTTAACGCATTAAACTCATCAACATTGCTTTGCCTAATCATAACTCCATTAATATTAACTGAAGGATCATCAGCTGAACTTACTTTACCTTGTTCAATTAAAATATTTAATCTATCAGATATCTTTTTATATTCTTCTTTATACAAATCACTAATTTGTGCATCTCCAATAGCTCCACCCATTATAGGTTGACCATTACTAGCACCTTTAGAATTATCTTTATTTGGTGAAGTAGCTAATGCTGTTCTATTTTTTAATGTATTGTAATCTTCAGGTAGGGCAGTAATACTTTTATTATTCTTTAAGAAATCTAACATTCTATTTAATGCTATAAACTCATCAGTATCACTTTTCTTTACTTTAGCACGAGCTACAATCATAGTAGGATCATTTTGATCAGTATTGTTATTTCCATCATCAATTAGTTTGTTAATTCTAGCTATAACTTTAGCAGATTCTTCTTTATATAAATCACTTTCAATATTATTAGAATTACCTTGATTCTTGTTTACTAGACTAGTTTCATTTTTTAAATCAATATAACTTTGTGGTAATTGACTGATACTTTTATTATTCTTTAAAAATTCTAGCATTTTATTTAGTGTAAGAAATTCCTCTTGATTACTCTTTTTCACTTGTGCACGAGCAACTAAAATTGTTGGATCAAAAGGATCTTTATTACCTTTACTAGCATTAATTATTTCATTCATTTTAGCTACAACACTAGCAAGTTCACTTTTATATAAATCACTTTCAACATTATTAGAATTATCTTGAATCTTATTTCCTAAACTAGTTTCATTTTTTAAATCAATATAACTTTGAGGTAAATTATCAATTACTGTATTTTGATTTAAAAAATCTAACATTTTATTTAATGCAATGTATTCATCGGTATTGCTTTTCTTTATCATAGCATGAGCAACTAACATAGAAGGGTCATTTGCATCAGTATTATTTCTTCCTTCGGTAATAAGTTCATTCATTCTTTTTACAACACTATTTAGTTCTGTTTGATGAAGATTAGTAGGGGGGTGATTGTTATTTCCATTAGTAGGAGGTGTATTATCTTGACTTTTATTTTCACTATTTAAATTAGTTTTACTTTTTAAATTTAAATATTCCTGTGGTAAGGTGCGGATAGTCATATTCTTATCAAGAAAATCTTTCATCTCCATTAAAGTATTATATTCATTAACATCACTCTCTTTAATATTAGCACCATCTACATTAACAATTCTATTTATAAAGTTATTTCTACCTGCATATATTATTTCATTTATCCTATTAATAACGGCATTAACTTCTTCTTCATAAATAGCACTAACATTTCTAAGTAATTTATAATCAGTATCTGATATTCTTTCAAGCCCACTGGCTTCATATAAATCTAAGTATTCATAGTTATTAGTATCACTAAAATTATTGTTTAATATCTCCATCATCCTACTTAAAGCGTTGTATTTATCTAGTTCATCATTCTTAATTAAAATATTATCTCTAGATAAACTAGTATCAACACTAGATACTCTACTTGTATCAGCTTTAATCCTGTCAATTTCTTTTTGTATTTTTTCTTTTTCTTTTTCTAAGTAATTATTCATTTACTTCCCCTCCGTATTATAATAATAATTTTATCAAAATGAACTATAAAAGTCAATAAAATAAATATAATCTCACTCTCATAAAAAAATTATACATATTTTTATTTTTTGACTTTGAATAT
>CALVSZ010000068.1 GCA_944359705.1 uncultured Bacilli bacterium
GGTAAATTTAAAACTGTATCAAAATATTGGCTAAATCACGAGTAATTTTTAATTAATTAAAATGGGCACAGGATAATTGCGCCCTTTTTTCTAAATTTAATATTTCCTCTTAAAATCAAACTTTCCTTATAAATAAAAATAGACATTCCTTCTCTTACCCAATAGACTAGGAATGTCTAACACCAAGAGTCACATATAAAATGTGTTAATAGAAGATGAGTATTACTCGTTTTCTATTACAAGTATATTATATCTTATTTTTGTCAATAAAACAATAAAATATATAAAAAAAATTTTTTTTATGCTATAATTAAGAAGTATAAAGTATTAAGGAAAGGATGATATTATGGGATTAATAAAAGCTTTTACAAGTTCAGTATCTTCAGCTTTAGGAGATCAATTTAAAGAATATATATCATGTCCAGAAATGGATAGTGATGTACTAGTACAAAGAGGAGTAGTCAATCATGGAGATGGTAATAAGAATCCATCAGAAGGAGTTATTACTAATGGTAGTGCTATAATGGTACCACAAGGAACAGCAATGATGGTTATTGAAAATGGAAAAATATTAGATTTTTGTGCTGAACCAGGTACATATACTTTTAATTCAGGTAGTGAACCTAGTATTTTTACTGGTGGATTAGGAAAAGGCATAGTGGATACTATTAAAAAAATGGGAAGTCGTACGACTTTTGGAGGACAAACAGCACAAGATCAAAGAGTTTACTATGTTAATTTACTTGCAATAGTAGGAAATAAATTTGGTTCACCGCAACCTAAAAAAATAACTGATGATAAATATGGAATGTTAGAAGTGACTTTTTTTGGTGAGTATGCAATCAAAGTTGAGGATCCTGCAATATTAATTGGTAATGTAATTGGGGCTAATGCTAAAGACACAGTACTATTTTCAGATGTATTAGGAGATCAATTTAAAAGTAAATTTGTTGAAAAAATTACTCAAGCTATTACTGTTGTTATGAGAAAACATAAAATACCATTTGGTGATATTGGAATGTATGGAACTGATATATCAAATGAAATGAATAATTTATTAATGGATGATTTATATCAAAAATACGGAATTAAAATAACAGATGTAGCTATTGCTGATATTAATTTAACTGAAGAATCAATGAAGAGAGTATCAAAAGTTGATGATGCGACAATCTTTTCAAACCCTAATTTGCAATCAGGTTTAATGGCAAATGCTACTGCGGAAGCTATGCAAAATGCAGCATCAAACGAAAATGGAGCTATGATGGGCTTTATGGGAATGAACATGGCTTCTCAGTCTGGAGCAAATGTATTAAATGCAGTAAATCAAAATACTAGTCAAGAGGTTAAACCAACAGAAAAAGCAGTGCCTGAACCCGGTTCTTTATTCACAGTAGAAGAAGTTAAAGAATCTACATTATCAAAAGATAGTAATGGCAATACTGATAATGCATCAACTATAACAGAATCTAAAAAAATGAACTTCTGCCCAAATTGTGGTACACCTACTAATGGCGCTAATTTCTGTAGTAATTGTGGAACTAAGTTGATATAATGATTATATTAGATGGTAAAAGTATAAAAAATCAAATATTAGATAATATTAGATTAGAAGTAATAAAATTAAAAGATAAACCAAAATTGGTTGTCATTCAAGTAGGGGATGATCCAGCGAGTTGTGTATATGTAAATCAAAAAAAGAAAATGGCCGAATATGTTGGATATAACTTTGAACATATAAATTTGCCTGAATCAGTTTCAGAAGATGAAGTTATAAAAATTATCGATAAACTAAATGAGGAAAATGGAGTAGATGGAATTTTAGTTCAAATGCCACTTCCTAATCATTTAAATTCTAAAATAATTCAAAATAGAATAATTCCTAGTAAAGATGTAGATGGATTAACAGATATTAATACTGGAAAATTAGTTCATAATTGCGCTTCATTAATTTCTTGTACTCCTAAAGGAATAGTTGATTTACTAGATGCGTACAAGATAGAAATAAGAGGTAAACATGCCGTAATCGTAGGAAGAAGTGACTTGGTAGGAAAACCATTAGTAAATTTACTTTTAAATAGAGATGCTACAGTTAGTATATGTCATTCTAAAACAAAAGATTTATCTACGATTACTAAACTTGCTGATATATTAATTATAGCAATAGGAAAGAAAGAATTTATAGATGAAAGTATGATAAAAGATAAATCCATTGTTATTGATGTTGGAATAAATAGAGTTGATAACAAATTATATGGTGATGTTAAGTTTGACACAGTATCTAAAAAGGCAAGTTATATAACCCCAGTTCCTGGTGGTGTAGGGCCAATGACAATAGCAGAGCTTGCAAAAAATGTATTATGCGCATATAAAATAAATAGGCAATAATGCCTATTTATTTTGCTTCTTCAAATATATATTTATTAAAATCATGTTCTTTATCTAATTCTTGTAAAGTTTTAGTATCTATCATAAAATAATCACTTCTATTTATAGGAGTTTCACTAACCGGATCATCCCAAGTTAAATCTAAATGTACCCATTTGTTATTTATATATGCTAAATTCCATATATGTTCATCATTACTAATCTTATAATTTATTATACCTAATTTATTTAAAAAAATTGCTAATGTATCAGCATAACCACTACATATTCCATAATGCTCTAACAAAACACCATAAGCATTAGATGATTGATAAGTAGGATCATTTATATTATCCATTTTTAAAACATCATATTCTGTATTATCGATTATAAAGTCATGTATTATTTTAAGTTTTTCCTCAATTGTCATATTTTTTTCTATATTTTTATCAATAAAATCATCTATTATCGTATTTAGTTCTTCAATCATTTTATCACTATATATTTTCGTACTTTTTATAGTAAAATTTCCTCTTTCATCATAAGTAAAACTTAATTTAGAAAAACTATTATAAGGATGAACAAAATTATTAAGCAGCGATAACGATTCTTGATCTTTAGAAATAGTTTCTAAATCTTTAATACAATTATCATATTCTTTTACACAGTATGCATTAACTGTTTCATTCCCACTATTAATAAAATAATATATTAAATCTATTAATTGTTTTCTGTTTGAAATATCATTACTAGTATAATTATTAACATAACTAAAATTATCATCAACAAAATATTCGTTAACTACTAATTCAGAATAATTATTTTCTTCGAAATTATGTGTATACCAATATATAATATCTTCTTTCCATATCACACCAATAATTACAAAAACAATAACAAAAAAACCAACCGACAAAATTGTTTTACGCATCTAGTATCACCTATATTCATTATAACATACTATATGTAAAATATTTAAAATAATTAAAAAAAAATATAATTTTTTTTTGCGCTATACATATAAGTGTAAAAACTAAAAAATAAAAATATTTATGTTTATTTATTGACTATAGGAGATAGTAATTTTATAATGCATATAAAGGGGGGATTTTATGAAATTAAAAGAATTACCAAATAATGAAAAACCTAGAGAGAGGTTTTTAAACGTTGGAAGTTCTAATTTGTCAAATGAAGAGTTATTGTCAATTATTTTAAAAGTTGGCACTAAAAATAAATCTGTAAAAGAATTATCATGCGAATTATTAAGCGCTATTGGAGATATTAGAAAATTAAAAGATGTTAATATAAAACGGTTAATGGAAATTAAAGGCATTGGTAAAGTAAAAGCAATTGAATTATTAACGGCAATTGAGATAGGAAGAAGAATTTATGCTCCTGTTTCTGATTTTGAATTAATTAGCTGTACAAATCCTAAAAATATTGTAAACTATTTTACATATTTATTTATTGATAAAAAACAAGAAGAATTTTACGTGATATATTTAGATAATAAGAAGAAATATATTAATAAAAAATTATTATTTATGGGAAGTATTAATTTTTCTATTGTTCATCCAAGAGAAATTTTTAAAGAAGCATATTTATCTTCTGCCTCTTTTATCATTTGTCTTCATAATCATCCATCAGGTGATCCAACTCCATCGCTTGAAGATACAACTATTACTAAAAAGATACAAGAAATTGGTAAAATACATGGTATTAATTTAATTGATCATATTATTATTGGAAATAAAACTTATTTTAGTTATTTTGAAAATGGTTTAATTAAATAATGGTAAAAAAGTAGAAATTTTGTTATAATATAAATGTTAAATATTGGTAATAATATAAACAAAGGAATGATTTTATGTTAAAATACAAAAAGAAAATAGAAGGAAAATATATAGCAATTATTATTTTTATTTTAATATTAGTAATATTGGCTATTTATGGCAAGACTTTAAAAGAAGAACGTAAATTAAATTTTTTTGAATCAATAATAAAAGATAGTTTTGTGTTTTGTGAAAAAATAGTTAATGCTCCATTTAAATTTGTATCAAACACCATTGATGATTTTAGAAATTTAAAAGATATTCAAAAAGAAAATGACATTCTCAAAGAAAATATTGATAAAATTGGTGCCATTGAAGCTGAAAATATAGAACTTAAAAATCAGATTGAAGCGTTAAAAAAGGAATTGAATATTGATTATGTCCTTACCGATTATGAACAAATTAACGCAACTGTTGTAAGTAGAAATGTAGGATATTGGTACAATACACTTACAATTGATAAGGGTAGCAAAAATGATATAGAAGAAGGTATGGTAGTGATAAATGCAATCGGCTTAATAGGGAAAGTTATCAAAGTTTCTGCATATTCTTCTGAAGTAAGACTAATAACAACAAGTGATACTAATAACAAAATATCGGTTTCTATAAGCAATGGCCAAAATAAAATTAATGGTTTGATTAATGGATATAATTACGATAGTAATTTATTAGAAGTAGAAGGAATTAGCAATACTGAAGAAGTAAATGTTGGAGATACAGTATATACAAGTGGTTTAGGTGGTGTTTTCCCTTCAGGAATTTTAATAGGGAAAGTTGTAAATATAACTACTGATGAATATGATTTAGCTAAAATTATTAATGTAGAACCTAGTGTATCATTTAATGATATAAATTATGTATCAATATTAAAAAGAAAGGATACTGAGTAATGGGATTTATAGTTATAGTTTTAATTATTTCCTTCTTATGTGACAGCATTTTTTCTAATTTTTTAGCATTTTCATTAATTAATCCAAGTATTTTTAAAACTATATGTACTTTGGTAAGTTTAGTTAGTGTATATCCTTATTTTAACAATAATAGAAAATATCTTATTATAATCATAATTTTTGGATTATTATTTGATATTGTGTATTCTTCAACATTTTTATTTATAACATTTATTTTTGTTATAATATACTTCATAAATAAAGTGGTAGATTTATATTTACCATATAATATGATAAATATAAACATTATATCTGTTTTAAGTATTATTCTATATCATTTAATTTCTTTTTTTATACTAAATCTTGTAAATTATAATACATATAGTTTGAGTATTTTATTAAAGTGTATATATACAAGTATCTTAGGAACGGTATTATATACTACAATATTGTTTTTTATATTAAAATTCTTTGAAAAAAAAGGAGTATTAAAAAAAGTAAAATAATTTTGAAAATGTATTTAAAAAATATAAAATTTAATATATACTATATTTAGAAGGAGTGTGTAAATATGAGTAAATTCTGTTCAAATTGCGGAAACGAATTAAAAGAAGGAGCAGATGTTTGTTTAAAATGCGGTAAAGTTGTAGAAAATACTTCTAACTCTAATAACGTAATAACTGATAGTGAAAAAATCGATAAAAATGCTAATACTGGTTTTATTTTAGGATTAGTAAGTATAATTGCATGGATTATTCCTTTATTTGGTTATCCCGTTACCATTTGCGGAATAGTATTTTCAAGTAAAGGATTGAAGTCTACTACTAATAAAGGCAAGGCAACAGCAGGCTTAGTTTTATCAATTATCTTTTTAATTGCTACATTATTTAATTCAATTATAGGAGCTTTTACCGCAGTAAAGACATATTATTAATGACCTGATATAGGTCTTTTTTTTAATTTTTAATTTATTTTTGTTGCATTTTATTCGAAAAAGTGCTATTATAAAGTGCGTCGCAAAAAGAAATGGGTGGTA
>CALVSZ010000069.1 GCA_944359705.1 uncultured Bacilli bacterium
GTAGATATATGAAGAAAACTCCCCACCAAATAGGTGTGAAGTTTTCCAATTTGCTCCCCACTCAAATGTCAAGAGCCATTCTCTAAAACAAACTACGTTGATTTTTAATTCCAAAATAATCATAAGTTTTTTCCGTAACCATTCTTCCTCGTGAAGTTCTTTTCAAAAATCCTTTTTGCAGTAAAAATGGCTCATATACATCTTCAATAGTCCCAGCTTCTTCTCCGATAGAACTAGCAATTGCTTCTAATCCAACTGGTCCTCCATTAAATTTTTCAATTATTGCCATTAATAAATTGTGATCAGTCTCATCCAATCCCATTTGGTCAACTTTTAATTTGTCTAATGCTAAAGATACAATATTAAGATCTATTTTACCGGATCCTTCGACTAAAGCAAAGTCTCTGACTCTTTTTATTAAGCGATTACATATGCGCGGTGTACCTCTACTTCTTTTTGCAATTTCAATGGCAGCTTCATTTTCTATTTCTATATTTAGGACTCTAGAAGTTCTCTTTGCAATTTGTGTTAATTCTTCTTCCGTATAATAATTTAACTTGGCAATAATTCCAAATCTATCTCTTAATGGTGATGACAAATCACCAGCTCTCGTTGTTGCACCAACTAAAGTAAAATTGGGTAAATTAATTTTAATACTCCTGCTTGAGCCTTCTCCCCCAATTATTATATCTATTGAAAAATCTTCCATTGCAGAATATAGTATTTCTTCTACTATTCTTGGTATACGGTGTATTTCATCAATAAATAATACATCATTGGGTTCTAGTGTTGATAATATCGCAGCTAGATCTCCAGTTTTTTCAATTGCAGGACCACTTGCAGTTTTAAAATTACTTCCTAGTTCGTTTGCAATAATAGCAGCAAGAGTTGTTTTACCAAGACCAGGAGGGCCATAAAGCAAAATATGATCAAGTGATTCATTTCTAATAAGTGCAGATTTTATAAAAACTCCAATGTTATCTTTAACTTCTTTTTGGCCAATATAATCAACTAGTTTTTGAGGTCTAATATTTTCAATTAAATCTTCTGCTAATTCTTCTTCAGTCATAATTCTATCTTTCATATTTACCTCCTTCAATGTTATTTTATTTTTCTCTTACTGCCTTAAACATTTTCTTCCAAAGTCCTGTTGATGAATAATTTAGTATGCCAACTTTATATATTCTAAGCCCATATTTAAATAATAAATAAATAGAAATAATTAAAATTATAATAGAAATTAATATATCAAATACTCCTATTTGACCTAATACTAATAAAGCTGGCGCTAATAGAGCAGAAATAAATGGAACATAAGACAACAATCTAATTAATATAGAACCATCAAACATAGCTGCCATCATTGATAAATAATATCCAACTAGGCTAACTATAATTATTGGTGCTTGCACTTGTTGATAGTCTTCAATATTAGTAGTCATAGATGCTAATATACCTGCTACTAATGAATACGCTACAAATGTAAGCAACATTAGTATTAAAGTAATAGGAATAATATATACTAAATTATTTATAAATCCTGTTTCGGACAAGCTTTGAATAACTCCCGATAAATTCAATTCAGAAGTAATATTATCAAAGCTACCTCCGCCTATAAAAATTCTAATTCCAATAGCTATTACAACATCAAGAAATAATATTATTCCTTGAATTAAAACAAACACATTACTAGCAATTAACTTAGAGAAAAAATGAACTTTAGGTGAAACATTTGAGATAATTATTTCCATTCCTCTAGTTGTTTTTTCTTCATTAATTTCAGCTCCTATCATTTGAACTAAAAACAGAGTAAGCATAAAAAATGGTAATATCATAATAGGAAAAGCAACACTCATAACCAAATCCATCATTTCATCAGTACTTTTGCTATCATCTAAATTTGTTCTAACAACATTAACTGGCATATCAACAGAGTTTAACATTTCTTCAGAAATATTATAATGTTTTAAAGCAAGATTTGTTTTAACTGTATTTAATGAAGAACTTATAATTTGTGATATGATTGGATCTATTTCATTATTAACAACTAACTCAGCACTAATAAAATTATTTGAATCAGAATTAATAATTAATAATATACTATCATCATTCTTTACTTCTTCTTTTGCCTTATCAATATCATAATTATATAAACTAATCCTAGTGTTATTCATATCTTCAATATATTTAGAATATTCATTATAATAAGTCTCTATATCATCGTATAATTCCAATTTTGAGTTATCTATAACTAAAATATCTGTAGTTTTTTCAAAGTCTCCTCCAAAGAATTTAACAATATTATCAATATTTACTAAACCTATAATTAATAAAAACAAACAAATATTAGCAATTAAGAACCACTTAGTTTTAATTTTTTTATTTAAACTAATTTTAGTTAAATATTTTAATTTATTTTTCATAGGCTTCACCAACTTTTTCAATAAAGATTTCATTTAAAGAAGCATCCTCAACAACGAATTTAGTAATATTATCAAATTTAGAAATCTCTTTAAATATTTTGGATACATAACTACTATCTTTTATTTTAATTATATATTCATTAGCTTCTTTTTCTACTTTTATAACCCCATCTAGATTATTCACTTTTTTCTTATCAATATCTCCACACACAATGACATTTTTCTTTTTATATTCATCTTTAATATCTTTTAAATAACCTGATAACACACTTTTCCCAGAAACAAGAACCACAAGTTTTTCACAAAACATTTCAACATGTTCCATTCGGTGTGACGAAAATATAATGCTTGTTCCCTTTTCTTTAAATTCTAAAATAATATTTTTAAATAATTCTACATTGATTGGATCCAATCCAGAAAATGGTTCATCTAATATTAACAACTTTGGTTCATGAATAATTGCACAAATAAATTGAATTTTTTGTTGATTACCTTTTGATAATTCTTTAATTTTTTTATTTTTATACTCGCTTATACTAAATTTATCTAACCAGTAATCTAATTTATTTTCAATTTCTTCTTCGTTCATCCCTTTTAACACTCCATAGAATTTGACTTGGTCTAAAACCGTCATTTTTGTAAGTAAACTGCGTTCTTCAGTTAAAAAGCCAATCTTATCAGTCATTGTATAATCAATCTTTTTCCCATCTAAAGTTATTTTACCAGTATAATCATCTATTAAACACATAATCATCCTAAAAGTTGTAGTTTTTCCTGCTCCATTAAGCCCTAAAAGGCCAAATATCTCCCCATCTTTTACCTCAAAACTAAGATTATCTACAGCCTTCAAAGTACCATAATATTTACTAACATTTTCTACTTTTAACATTTCTATTCCTCCATATTTCACTACGAGAATGGAAAACCGCCATAACCTGCCATTCCTATCATACCATCAGCCCATCCTACTTGTCCGTCCATATTATCAACTATTACCCATTGATGAGTCCATTGATTTTCATTGGCATGTCTCCAAGAATATCCCATTTCTTCTAATATCATTCCTAATGCTCTAGTCGTTCCTGCACATGAACTTTCTCCTTTAATAAATACTCCATACGCTGTATAATAATCATTGCCCGTTTCTGTGTGAACGCCCATATAATAATAATATTGTACTATTTGCGCTGCTAATTCAATTTTTTCTTGATCACTATTTCCTGTTATTTGTTTTGCTATATAACGAGCTACTTCCCTTGCTTGTTCTTCTTTTTGACTAGCAGTAAGTCCTGAACTAGAAGTATTTCCTTGATTTGAATTAGAACTAGAATTAGAGCTGGAATTAGAGCTAGTACTAGGTACATAGGTATTGGTTTTAGTTTTTGTAGTTCCAGAAATAATATTACTATTTGCACTAAAATAATTAACATCATTATAATAATAACTTGCAACTACATAATAATACCTTGTTTTATTGCTATCTAACTTTTCTTCTATGTAATAATTATCAGTTATTTGATCAGACAATAGTTTATATTCTCCATCACTGCTATTAGAACCATATATAGAATAAGTAATATCTTTTACATCACTTTTTTCATATTTATCCCATGTAATTTTTAAACTGTTTGTATTTGTTTCAGAAATTTTTACTCCATTAATAGGATTACTTTTAGTTTTTATATGAAGAATATCACTGGGTTTTCCTTTAACTAAGTTTCCGTCAATTACAGCACTTGCCAAAACCTGATATTCATAATCAGTAAACTCATTAAGATTTTCAATAACACATTCTGTATCTATAATATTGCTCATAATTAATTTATCTTTTTCATAAATTTCATATGACACTTCAATTTTGCTTCCATCTAAATTTGTATTATCAATTTGATAAGCATCCCATTTTAACTTAATAGAGCTATTAGAAACATCAGTTATTTCTAAATTTTCTACTTTATTAATTTCTAGAGAATCAGTTTTAAATTTAATAACATCACTTATAGCTAAAATATTTTTATTATTTTTAGATACACTATATCCGATAATACACACATAATATTCGGTATTTGATAAAACATCACTAATAGTAATACTATTATTAATACTTTGATATGATTCTAAATTATCATCAGTATTATTTTTTTCTAAATTACTACTAATTTCTTCTTTATTAAGGTTGTTTTTGGATAAAATAACCTTATATTCATCTACTTTTTCTATATTATCCCATGTAATTAAAATTTTATGTAGCTCAGAATTTGTAACTTTTACATTGGTAATACTAGTGTTATTATTTAATAAATATATAACTAAAATAACAAGTAATAGCAGAATAACAAACATAATACTACCATAAATCAATGCTTTTTTATTCTTTTCTTTCTTTTTTTTCATATAACTCACCTTCATAATTACTTTTATTATTGTATATTTAATTTTTTATAATACATTTCATATGCGAATTATAATATAGAAACATTTGTTTGTCAACACTTTTTTTATTTTTATTAAAAAAGCATTATACTTATACAAAAATAAGTTTAGCAATTACAATAATAGATACAATAACTCTATAGTAGGCAAAGATGGAAAAATCATTTTTCTTAATATACTTGAGTAAAAATTTAATACTTAAAATTCCAACGATTGCTGAAGTTATGATACCTACTAAAACAGAAATATTAATTCCAATAAACAAATCTTTTACTTTTAATATTGCTGCTCCAAATATAATTGGGGTTGATAATAAAAAGGTAAATTTTGCAGCAGCTTCTCTTGATACTCCCATTAATCTTGCCGTTAAAATTGTTGTACCACTTCTGGAAAAACCCGGAATAATTGCTAATGCTTGGGACAACCCAATTAAAAAGGTCTGTTTAAAAGTCATATGCTTATAATCGGTTTCTATTCTATAATGACCTTCGGCCCATTTGTCCCCTATAAATATAAAAACTCCCATTATTGCAAGTAAAATAGCTATTATTAATACATTTTCTCTAACTAAGCCATCTACAATATCCTCACAAAAAAATCCAATAATAGCGCCTGGAATTGTAGCAGCAACTAAATACCAAAACATCTTGCCATCAAAATTTTTCTTTTTGTTTATTGTATAATTATAAGCCCCCTTAAACAAATTTAACCAATCTTCCCAAAATACAAATAATACTGCTAAAAGTGTCCCAAAGTGTAGAGCAACGTCAAATGCTTTCTCAAAATTAGGATCTAATTCACTAAAATTAAATAAAAATCTCACTAATATTAAATGAGCTGAAGAAGATATTGGTAAAAACTCCCCAATTCCTTGGACAACTCCTAAAATAATACTCTCAATAATACTCATAAATTCACCACCATTATAAGTATATCATAAAAGGTATTAAAAAAGAAGATATCTTCTTATTTATTTGTAATTAATATTTATAAATGTCATTGAATAAAAAATAAGGAAATTTGTCATAATACTAATGGTGATAAAAATG
>CALVSZ010000070.1 GCA_944359705.1 uncultured Bacilli bacterium
AGGGGAATTATGCCCTTTTTCTATATAATTATATAAAAACTTGTTTTTTATTTATGTATTTAGAATGCAATAGCATATATTATATATAAAATTATTTTTAGATTGGAAGCATTCTCCTAAAATCTTTATCAATGGTGTTATACATATTAATCCAATAATTAGATAAACAAAGTTATTTTTAATTATAAAGATTATTTTATCATCCATAAAATTATTTATATTAACTAAATTCTTTAAAATTAATGTTATATCACTTGCATTAGAATTAAAGAAAAATATCCAACTTATTGATATTATAATAAATGTAAATGGAATACTTATTATTTTAGGTATTTTTATTTTAGATAATAATAGTTTTTCCATTACAATAATTATTCCTAAAAACAATCCCCATATAATGAAATTTAAACTTGCTCCATGCCACATTCCTGTAAGAAGCCATACAATAAGTAAATTCATAACAAGTCTTAATTTAGATACTCTACTACCTCCAAGTGGAATATAAACATAATCTCTAAACCATTTACCTAAGGTAATATGCCACCTTCTAAAAAATTCACCAACACTCTTTGATAAATATGGATAGTCAAAGTTTTCAGGTAATTTAAAACCAAAAACATTACTAAGTCCTAAAGCCATATTAGTGTAACCTGCAAAATCATAATATATTTGTAATGAATATAAAATAATTATAACTATACTACCTAACATTGAACTTACTTGATATGAAGAAATAATACGAGCAAAAGTATCTGCTAATATTACTTTCATAGATAGTCCAATTATAAATCTTTTAAATCCATAATTAAATAATGAATTATCAAAATCGTGATTGTCTATTTGTTTGTTAAAATCACTATATCTAACAATTGGTCCCATTACTAACTTAGGGAAAAACAATATATATAAACTAAATGAAATAAAATCATGCTCACTCTTTATATTCTTTCTATATACATCAATTATATAAGATAGTACTGTAAATAAATAAAATGAAATACCTAAGGGAAGAATAATTTCTTTAAATGCAATATCTATAAATATATTATTTAAAATCATATAATAATATTTAAAATAACATAAAGTAAAGATATTTATAATTAATATTTCAATTAATTTTCCTGTTCTTCTTTTCCCTTCTAATTTATCCATAATTCTTACTGATATATAATTATATAAAATTATTAATAATAAGATAATTGTATAGAAAATACCACTATAAGAATAGAATAATATGCTAGCAAGAAGTAAATATATATTCTTTAACTTCTTAGGAATAATAAAATATAAAGATACTACTATTGGTAAAAAGATAAAACAAAATATAATACTACTAAAAGACATTATAATACCTTCTTTCTAAAATAATTTTGTTATATTTTGCCATACTTCATCACTATTATCTAATATAATGCAAAATACATAATCGCCTTTAATTTCGACAACACTATTTTTTAATAGTTCTACTTGGGCTTCGCCATAACCTTGAAAAGTAAGAATCTTTTTATTTATATATTCTTTTATTTTATTTTTTATTTCTATTCTTTTATCTTTATCTTCTTCTTTAAATACGGTTAATTCTTGAACGTTCATATAAGATATTGGTCCATAACTAATATAACCTTCTAAACTATTTGTGTTTATATTATAGTTATTGTATATCGTACTAGAATCTATTTCTGTAACAATATTTTCTTCGGCATATCCTTCAAATACTTTCTTTATTTCATCAATATCTACTTTTTTATCTTTAATTAAAAAAGGTACTACTAAAAGAATACTTATAAAAATTATAATAAATATTATCTGTCTTAATTTCATCTTATTACCTCATTTTATTTAATATATCTAGTGCCCATTTTTCATAATAGAATCCTTTCGGATGTATTCCATCTGGACTATATGGATCACTTTCTAAATTTAATATATAACTACTATCTAGAAAAGGTATTCCTCTTTGATTACATAATTCTTCTAACCTTTGATTAAATAAATCTATATATTGGAAAGATGGATCTTCTGCTAGTCCTACTTCATTAACTGGTAAGATTGAACATACATATATTTTAGTATTAGGAAGAGATGAAGTTATATTATCAAGACTATTACTATAAGCATTAATAAATCCATCAACATTATAATCCCACATTTGAACATCATTAGATCCATACACTAAAATAAGACTATTTGGATTATATTCTACCCCCTTTGCTAGTTGGTCAGACATATTATCAATTCTTTTTCCTCTTTCCCATATTGCATTAGAAGAATATAATACTCCATATGCTGCCATTCCTTCTACAAAAGAGTCTCCAATCATTAATATTTTATTTTGCTGAAATATATCTTTAGGGGACATTCCACTAGGATCATCAGGAATTTCCGGTATTTCTGGAACTTCAGGGACTTCTTCTTTCGGATTGTTTACTTCATCTATTTTTTCTTTTATTTCATTAATATCTTTATTTTCTTCATTTTTTAAATATTCTTCAGTATCTTTATAAACACTACTTTTGGTATCAGTCTTAAATATATTATTATTTACTAAGTAATAACTTATACCTAAAGCAATTATTATACATATAAATATTTTAATTATGTTTTTCAAAATATCACCTTATTTAAAATTATAATATGTCTCCTTATTGTTTAATTCTCTATTTTTTAATGTTGCCATTTCGCTTATAGTAACAAAAGCATAACCTTCTTTAGATAACTTGTCCATAGCCATAAGAGCTCCATTTACTGATGACTCATATATATCGTGAAGTAATATTATTGCTCCATCATGAGCATTTTTTACTATTTCTTCACATACTTTTTCAGCATTTCTTGATTTCCAGTCTAAAGTATCAACATCCCATAAAATAGTACTAAGAGAACTTAATCTCTTAATTTCCGAATTGGTATTACCATAAGGTGGTCTAATTAATTTAGGATATTCTCCCGTTATTTCTTTTATTTTTTCATTAGTATCATTAATTTCTTTTAAAATAGTTGTATTATCAATAACAAATAAGTTTTGATGATTATAAGTATGACTACCTATTTGGTTACCTTCTAAATATGCTCTTTGTAATACTTCACTATGAGCATCTATTCTACTACCTAGAACAAAGAATGTTACTTTAGCATCATACTTGTCCAAATTATCTAAAAGAAGACTGGTAGTACTTGTATTTGGTCCATCATCAAAAGTAAACGCTAATAACTTCTTATCTTCATATTTAGATAAATCTCTTATTTCTGGTACTAATACTACCTTTTCATCTTCTTTTTCACTACCCTTATATTCATCTTTTAATAATTCATTTAAGTCACTATATGGAATAGTTATTTTTATCTCACCATCAGACCAAGGTCCTATTTGATATGGTGGGAATAATATTTCTAATCCATCTTTCTTAAATGTAAAATGACTATAATTTAAAGCATTAGGAATAATTCCTCTTCTTACCCATATTTCACTAAAATTATATTTCTCTTCTTCATCATTTAATTTCATAATATAATGGTATGCTAAATCATCTATTTTATTAAATGCTTCTGTATCAATAAAGAAATCTGATAAATTCATAAATTGTTTAGTCTTTTTATTATAATGAATTGATTCATCATCTCTCATATAATGGGCTCCCCCAGTATAAGACAAAGTATTCATATGAATATTTATAATATCGTTATATTCACTACTAGTAACATTTAATAAAAAATCATACTTAGCAGTTAATTCATAATCTATTTTATCTACAACATCTGTAAATTCTTTTTTTCTTTTATCTACATATTCTTTTACTTTATTATCCACTTCTTTAATATGAAATATTGGATAATCTATTTTTAATGTATAAGTATCGGTTTCTTCAATTGTATGTACTTCACTATCTAATATTGCTATTACTTCATCTTTATTAAATAAGAAATAAATAAAACCTATTACTATAAACAAAAGTAATATACTCATAATAAATATCATTAATTTCTTTTTATTCAATTTTCTTTTATAATTTACTGCCATAACATCATCCTCACTTCACAATAATTATATCACCATTACTAGTTGTTAATTACATTTTTAATAAATATCCAATAACTTTACAAATTTGAAAAAAATACTTAACACTAATAATGTAAATTTATTGCTTTTTATAATTAGTTATGATATATTTATAGAGTAGATAGTAGCGTTTATTTAAACTAGCTACAAAAGAAAGGATGTTAATATTATGATAAAAAAGGTAGCAAAATTTTTACCACTATTATGTTTAACAATTTTATTTAACTTAGGAGTTAATAAAGTTTCAGCAGAGCAACAATGTATAACATATAGAGATTATTACTTTTTTAATCAAGTAGGAGTAGCCGATGGATATCTTACTAAAACGTATCCATATACTAGAACATATACTACTTCATTTAGTCCAAGAATAGACTCTAGCGCAGATTTCACTACATTTAGTGATACAGTTACTGTTCATTTAAATAAAATTGGAAAAAACACCGATACTGAGATGGACATTGCAAAATTCTTTGGATTGTTTAAAAAAGCAATTCAATCAAGGAATAATAACGAAATATACACAGAGAAACAAAGCGATACATTAATTTATAGGTATATAGCGCATGAAGGAGTTATTAATGAAGAAGGATTAGCAGAAACATCGATTACATTAATGAATATTGATGACATTCGTTTACAATTTGCATCAATAATGCCTAGTAGCACAGAAATAAAACTTTCATTTTCATCTGATTTAAGTACCACAGACGGAAAAGTTACTAGAACTATCAACAAAGATGATGTTATTGAAGATGGGGAACTTATAGGTGATCCGTTTGATTTGAAATGGAGCAATGGCACATATCCATCATTAGTAACACCAGCTCTTGCCTATGTTGAATATCAAGCAAATTGTACAGATGTAGAAGAACCAAAACCTGATAAACCAGTAATAGATCCTACATATAATGCAAATATCCAATACATAAATAAAGACACTAATGAAAAAGTTTCTAACGATTATAATAAAACAGATTTAAAAGATGGATATAATGAAAAAGTTACATCTCCTACTCTTGATAATTGTACATTAGTAAATGCTGATGAAGATGTTGTTAATGTTTTAATTGAAGGGAAAGATTTTAATAAAATAGTTTATTATACTTGCTCAGTTGAACCAGACGAACCTAATAAACCGACTGGAGATATCTTAATTGCAGTAGTTTGGGGAGTTGGAATTGCAGCACTTGGATATTCAGCTTATTACTTTAACAAAATGAGAAAAGAAAATATATAAAGTTAAAAATGCATCGTAATTGATGCATTTTTTATTATAAAAAAAGAGTCATTGACTCAAAATATCTTTATGGTGACCTGTACGGGATTTGAACCCGTGAATAATACCTTGAGAGGGTACCGTGTTAACCATTTCACCAACAGGCCATAAGTAAAATAACATAATGTTATTTTACCATATATATTTATTTTTAACAATTACTTTTTACACGTTTCTTAACAAATGTTTTTTCTCTTTCATCTAGTATATGTCTAAACATTGTAGGTAAATTTGATTTTTGCACTGGTATTTTTTTTAATATTGTATAATACTTATGCAAGTTAATTATAGTTCTAATACTAATCCTATTTATATCTTCTTTTTCACCAATTTTGTCTTTATCTATCTCTTTATTTAAAGATAGCCAAGAATAAACATAACCATCCATATAATAAGATATTTCTATATCAATTGTACCAAATTTCTAACGAAAAGTCAGTATTTATCCTAAAATTTTGGAAAAAGTATTGCAAAATAAAAAGTGTT
>CALVSZ010000071.1 GCA_944359705.1 uncultured Bacilli bacterium
CTTCTTCTTTTTCGCACTTCCCTCAAGTGCAATAATAATATATCACCTATTTACTTTTGTGTCAACACTTTTTTTTACAAGTTTATGCTTATTTTTCAAAGCTTCTACTAATTAATATACTAAATAGGTGTTTTTTCGTTGACACGTTCAATAATATATCAAAAAAAAGTAATCCTGTCAACCACTTTTTTTATTTTTTTTATATTTTTCATGTTTGTTTATATTTGTCATTTACCATAAATACATAAAAGTTTATAATATCACTTTCATAATACTGTTTATCACAATAAATTAAATCATATTTTTCGTTTATCCATTCTAAATCACTAATTAATTTTTTTTTACTTTTTTCTTCTATATTACTTTTAATTCCTACTATTACAAAATCAACATTACCTTTATCTATATACTCTTTTTGAAAAGAATAATTTTCTTTCATTTTTTCGTACGGAATATTCATACGATGAAAATATTTACAATCGGGAACTACGTTTAATATATTATAAAAGCCATAATCTAATTCCCCATAATTTAAAACTACTGGACTTTCTTTATATTTTAATATTTTATTAGATATTCTATATTGAGCAAAGTCTTCTTTTCTTAGAAAAAGATAAGTTTTGTAATTAGCAAAGTTATATGACAGCAAAGGAACTAACAAGAAAAATACAACTCTAAGCACCAACTTTTTATCCTCTATAATACCTATAATCTTCTTTTCATATATAAATTGAATTGCAAAAACGAATGAATAAATAAATATTACAAAAAGTGGCAATGCGTAATATATATAGTACTTAACTCCCATATATATACCTATAGACATAAAAATATAAATTAATACAGTATACATCCTTAATTTTAATTTTTTATTACCTTTAAAAACGAACAAACTATATAATATAAAAAGATACAGTGACATAACATTTACTGATAAATTTTTTATACTTAGTTGATATGCAATATACATTCTATATAAAATCCCAAAGTTATTATCAATGTAAAACTTACCATTTATAATAAAATAACAATACAAAAAATCATTAAAATTATCATTTATAACAAAGTATATGACAAATATTAGACTTAGAAAAAAAACTCCCAAAGAAAAATAGACTAACACATTTAATATATTTTTATAATTCTTTTTAAAAAATTCTTCTATACAAATACATATAATAGAAAAAAATGGGAGAAATATTAAATTAAGTTTTATGAAGAAAATACAAGCTGTAATAACACCAACTAAGAAAAATTCCTTTTTTGTCAGAAAGTTTACAACAAAATTTTTGTTAAAATAATATAAAGCAATTATTAAAAACGATAAACAAAATTCTTCTGCACTACCACCATGAGTAAAAGATGCGGATGTACAAATAATTAATCCAAAAATTATAGACATATATTTATTTATAGGCGTCTTTTTATACATTTCTAAAATTAAATTAGAAAAATACATTATAATAGTTAAATTAATTATTTCTAATATAAAAATTCCATTTATTTGTTTAAAATTAAAAAGATAACCTAAGCAATAAATAAAATAAAGTAATGGGCCCTTCTGTTCTATTATATCTTTATACAAAATTTTACCATTTAAAATAGATCTTGCCACTGTTAAAAATGAATTTGCATCTTGCCAATCATTAAATGCATACAAAAATGAAAATTTACTAGCAAATAATAAAATCACAAATGAAAAAAGAAAGAAAAATAATATTAATTTACGTTTTTTATACATTGCTTACCACCATTTAATTTTTTTCAAAAATGCAAAAATTATAGACACTAATAAATAAATTAAAATTACTATAACAGCATTAAATCTTGTTTTTACATCTATATCTATGAATAAAGTTAACAATATCAATATTAAACTATATATAATGTTATTATATAATATTGTTAAAAGTAAATCAAAATATTTTTTTAAAGAAATAGCCCTTTTCTTTTTCAATAACACAACTAAAAGTATTATAACTACCATATAAGAAATCATATTTGCCAAAATATCTCCATATATAAGATTATATCCCATACGATAAACTGCCCCTATTAATGGATAAATAAGTATTATTTTAAATATCACACCTAATAATACAACTATATTTATTAATTTTATATTAATCTTAGATGTAGCATATTTAATCAATAAAATATATAAAGATATTATTAAAATGAACCATATCATAAACATTAAAAAATAATACTTACCACTATTATATATTAATAAGAATAAAGGCTTCGACAAAATTGAAATAAATATTGAAATTGGCAAACTAATTTTAAAGAGATTTAAAATTTGTCGTTCAATACTTTTATTATTATTTTTTATAAAAATATAATAAACAAAAAATGAAACCAAAATAATTATAGCTAATGAATTAATATAACATTCCTTATATAAATTTGAAATTTGCTCAAAAGAATAATAAAATTTATTTACTAATATATAATAAACTAATAATATTGAAGAATAAAAATTAAAAATATTTAGAGTATAAAAATATAAATTACTATCATTATTTCCAAAATTTATTTTATATTTCCTTAAATCATTTACATTTAGATAAAATAAATTTTTAATTTTTTTTAAAAAACAGATAAATAAAACAGACAATAAGAAAGAAATAATTTGCATTAAATAAAATAAAGTTAGCAATGAATCATTTAAAATATTAAATGCATAAGAAATATATATGTATATAAAATTTAATATTAAAAATAAAGATAAAAAAACATATATAAAAGCATTAAAAATATCCTTGTTAATCTTTTCTTTTTCTTTCATAATCAAGATTATTGGCAAAATACAAAGTGATATAATTAAACAATACAATGTCCTACTATTTATTAAAATAAAATCAGTTAAATTTATAAATAATTCTAAAAATAGAAAAATTGCAAACAAAAAAATTACAACAACTATGGTATCTAAAATTTTATATAGACTTAACCTACTCCTTCTCCTAGCCATCCCTATCAACGGAATAATCAATAAAGCATTAATTAACATCGTAGACAACAAACGAATAGAATTTATTTTTTGAAGCATTAAATAAAATATTATATAATATCCAATAACTAACAATAAATTATATATTTTTATCTTATTTATTCTCATAGCACTATCCTAAAAGCATACTAAATATAAGCAAAGAAAAGCCAAGTAAAACTCCAAAAACTGTAATTCTTTTATTTTTTATCTCTAAAACATGTTCTAATAATTCAAACAATACTATATAAATAAGCATACCTAAAGTTATTGATAAAATTATTCCTTTAGAAAAGTCTTCAAACATAAACCCAGAAAAAATCCAAGCAATCAATCCACCAACAAATGTAGATAAAGAAACTATTACACTCATCAAAAGTGCACGTTTATTATCTTTACCGTTTTTGTAAAACATTGATGTAATACTCATTCCTAATGGTATATTATGAAGTGCTACACCTACTGATAATAAGACTCCAAATTTCATTGAAGTATTAAAAGAAGTATATATAGCCATTCCTTCTAAAATATTATGAATAACTAAAGCAATAGATGTCATAATTCCTATATGAACAAGATTTTTATTATTTGAAGCATCATGATCTGGTATAAACTTATCTAATATTTTTAATACACCTATTCCTAATCCTACTAATAATAACACAAGAACTATAGATTGAACTACTTGAATTCTAGTTTGCAACAATTCTAATGTCTCTGGAATTAACTCTAATAATATTAATGCAAACAAAACTCCAAACCCTATAGTTATTGAAAAATCCACAACCTTTTTATTATTTTTTATAACAAAAATAATTATACTTCCTAAAAAAGTAAACATTCCAACCATTAAAGTAAATAAAATTTCCATATAAAATCCTCCAAAAGTATTTTAACATAATATAAACAAAATAACAACATACTCATATTAGTTAAAAATATTTACTTTTACGTATTTCCTTATTAATTACAAATTAACATATTTTTATTTCCTTTATTAAAATTTACAAAATTTACAAAATATTAATAGGAGTTTAGCAAAATTATATAATAAAAACGTGGGTGAGAAAATGAAAAAAGTAGTATTATCAAATATGATGAACCTAATAAAAAATAATAATAATTTTGATGAAGAAAAATTAGAAGAAATTGAGTATGGACTAGAAAGTATATATCTAACATTTACTAAATTAATTATAATCTTTTCATTATCATATATTTTAGGGATATTAAAAGAAGTTATATTGCTATCCATATTTTATAATATTATTAGAATAACAGCTTATGGATTACATGCTAGTAAAAGCATTCATTGCTTAATAATGTCTTCAACAATGTTTATTGGAGGTGTATATATTTGTAATTATATACACATTGCATTATTTATAAAAATTATAATATCACTACTTTGTATATATTTTGTATATAAATATGCACCAGCCGATACCCACAAGAGGCCTTTAATAAACGCAAAAAAAAGAAGAAAACTCAAAATAATAAGTTTAATATCTGCTACTATATTTACAATTTTAATTATTATATATAGTGATAATATAATATCTAATTATTTATTAGTTGGAATGATTGAATCAGTTATAATGATTCATCCATTGGTATACAAATTATTAAAATTACCATATAACAACTATAAAAACTATAACTATGGTGTTTAAGTATTTAAACATAAAAAGAATTAAAGGAGGTATAGACATGAAATTATTTGCAGACTTACTTGCTGCTATTGGTTCTGCTGCTGCTACAGTAGGAACTCAAGGTTGTTGGTTTTGGTTATCTGATGAGCCAAAAATGCCAAGACATATGATTGAAAAATAAAAAAACTGAATTACGAAACTTCAGTTTTTTTGTTCCCCATTAATTAATAATTTTTGAACAAAACTATCTAAATTTACTTCAGAAGTCAAAACAAATTTATTACTTTGTGAAATAACTCTTCTTACTAATTTTAATCCATGTCCTCTATTTTTGCCTTTACTACTTTTAAGCAAATTTACCCTGTCATTATTTTTATTTATAAACGAATTAGTTATAACAATAAGCACATCTCTATTTATTAAATAAATTTCTATACCCATTTTTTTATCTATAGATTCTATGCTTGCTTCAATTGCATTATCTAAAAGGACTCCCAATATAATACATAAATATTTAAAATTCTTATCATCTAAATTACTTATAACAGAATGTTCTATTTCTTTTTCTATTAACACTTCTACATCTATGTTCTTACTTACAGCTAAAGATATTTTACTACATATAAAACCTTTAATTCCGTTTGAAGGTAAATATTGCAAATCTGAATATTTAACATTATCAAGATCTTTATAGTCACCAACTAATTCTTTTACATATTTTTCTAATTTATGCTTATTTGCATTGTCCATTAACATGGAATTAATTGTTGATATTTGATTTTTAATTTCATGACCTTTTATTCTCTTTTCTTCTAATTCATTTTCATAATTTTTCATAAATCTTAATAAAGTATTATATTCTTTAATTTTATTGTTTATATCTATTTTCCCTTTCGCCACGTTATATAACATAACTACAAAAATTATAAAAAAGAAAATATATTTATAAAAATTCAAATTATATCTATAATTAAATATTATTTCATTAAAAAGAGAAATTACACACACTGTCATACAAATAATAAAAAATACAATTGAAAAATGTATCTCAATG
>CALVSZ010000072.1 GCA_944359705.1 uncultured Bacilli bacterium
CTACTAAATAAAAACCTTGCAATACTATCTAGCATAAGAGGATCGTTAATTTTTTTTCTTGAAATAACGTCTTTCATTAAAATAGTATTGTAAATACTATCTAAATAATCTAATTTTTCTTTATCGTTTTCAAGATTAATTAAGTATGGAAATCCTCCATAAGTAATATAATCATTATATTTTTTTAATTCATCAGTTTCTCCATAATGTGCTAAATATTCTTTAAACGATAATGGAAGTACATGAATTTGGATATATCTACCAGTCAAATATGTAGCAAGTTCCCCTGATAACATATATGAATTAGAACCTGTTAAGTATATATCTAGATAATCTCTTAAAAATAAACTATCAACACATTTTTCAAATGATGAAACATTCTGAATTTCATCTAAAAATATATAATTTATTTTACTCGGGTCCGTATTATCTAATATGTAATCATGTAATTTATTGTAATCTAATAGCTCTTTAAAATTGTTATCTTCAAAATTAATACTTATTATATTTTTTTGTGATATTCCACTATCTAATAAGTATTTTTGATACTGACTCAATATTGTTGACTTGCCACATCGTCTTATTCCAGTAATTACCTTTATGATGTGTTTATCTTTTAATGATAATAATTTATTCATATAGTTTTCTCTATATATATAGTTTTCTTTCATTATAATCACCTATTACAAGTATATCATAGCATAAACACAAAATCAAGTTTTTGCTCAAATCAGCAAAAACTTTATAAAAATATTCACTTTTTGTCGAAAATATTAAATGGATATTTATTAGGTAATTCAATTTCAAATGATAATAATTCTTTAGTAGTAGGATGTATAAACTCTAACTTTTTAGCAAATAGAGCAATATTTACATTCTTTACTGGATTTTTATTATAACGCTGATCTCCTACTAAAGGATACCCACGAGAAGAAAATTGTACTCTTATCTGATGAGACCTTCCTGTAATTAAATTTATTTTAACTAAACTTAAATTGTCTTTATAATTTATTAGTTCATAATCTAATATAGCAATTTTCCCTTTATCTTTATTTACTACATATGAAGTATTTGTTTTATTATCTTTATATAAATAATCTTCTAAATGGCCTGTATTATTAACTTTACCATGTACTACAGCATAATATGTTTTTTTAATTTTATTAGTTCTAACTTCTTCTGATAATCTAGATGCTGCTTTAGAAGTTTTAGCAAAGACCATAACTCCCCCAACAGGTCTATCTAATCTATGTACAAGACCTAAATATACATTGCCTGGTTTATTATATTTAACTTTTAAATAATTTTTTATTAATGTAAGTAAATCTATATCTTTACTACTATCTTCTTGAACAGGTACGTTAATAGGTTTATTTACCACAATTATATGATTATCTTCGTATAGTATATTATTTTCTGGTAATTTTTCCATAAATACCACAAGGCAAGATAAGATTGTTTTTAGTAATAGGTAGTCCTATTTCTCCTGTTTCAATATTAGCATCTTTAAAAGTTAATTTTAATAAATTATTAAGAGATGTTGGAGATACCCCGGTTGTATAAGAATTAATTAATAAAAATGAATAATTAGAATCAAGTATATCTTTAGCCTTTTCTAATAATTCCTTTAAATTATCTTCAAGTTTCCATACTTCTTTATTTGGACCTCTTCCATAACTAGGAGGATCCATTATAATACCATGATAAGTTCTTCCTCTTCTTTTTTCTCTTTCTAAAAATTTAATAACATCATCTACGATAAAACGAATTTTATTGTTATCTAAATTAGATAGATGCATATTTTCTTTTGCCCAATCAATCATTCCTTTAGAGGCATCGACATGAACTACTTCATCAGCTCCAGCAGAGGACGCAGCCATGGTAGCACATCCTGTATATGCAAATAAATTAAGAATACGCATTTCTTCTTGATTGTTGTTTTTAAACTCTTTTATTTTATCAGTAATGTAATCCCAATTAGTTGCTTGTTCAGGAAATATACCGGTATGTTTAAAATTAGTGGGACTCACTTTAAAAGTTAAATTATTATAATTAATTGTCCAAAATTCTGGTAGTTTTTTATTAAATTCCCAATATCCACCACCTTTATTACTCCTATGATAAAAAGCATCATATTTATTCCAAGTATCAAAGTTATCTTTATTCCATATTATTTGAGGATCTGGTCTTCTTAAAACATAATTTCCCCATCTTTCTAATTTTTCTCCATCACCAGTTAATATACATTCATAATCTTTCCATTTATCACTAATATTAATCATAAAGACCTCCTTCTTCAACCTAATTATATCATTTATATTAAAACAAGTAAAATAGTTATATTTATAATGATAAAAATATAATCATATTTTAATAAAATTAATAGTAAAATATGTGTTAAGTATATTGATTAATATATATTATAATAATAAAATTAGACGTGGAAAGCATTAGTTATTGAGTGTCTACCTCCAATTATAATAGAGAGGAGGTTTGATAAAATGTCAAAGAGAATTTTTACCATAAAAGTTCTTAGATATATTTCTATCATTTTATTACTCCTTACCTTATTGGTAATAGCAATAAAAAAATGACACTCATTCATATAGAATAAGTGTCAACCCTAATTATTTGGTAGACATTTAATAAAGTAACTAAATGTTTTCCATTTTTATTATATGAAGATTCCTTCATCTAAATACATAATATCACAATTAATTATAATTGTCAAAAAGTAATTAAGTGTATTGTAAAATGAATTTTATAAAATTAATTGGTTATTTAGTAAAACTTTCTATCTACTATATAGTAATTATATAAAAAAATTATGAAAATAGCTTCTTCTTTTTTCTGTAAAATATATATAAAAATATACAAATGTAGAATTTTAAAACAAAATATGTTATCCTAATAATAGGAAAGGGTGAAATTATGCATAATAACTATTATACAAATTATGATTATTCTAATATAGTAAGTGGAGTAGCTGATTTTTTGGGAGTATTTATTGCTGTATTAGTATTTCTTTTATTAATTTCTTGCGTTATTTCAATAATATTAATTGTAAGTTATTGGAAAATATTAAAAAAAGGAGGAAAACCAGGATGGGCAACATTAATACCAATCTATAATGTATATGAGTTGTGTTCTATGGTTGGAGTAAGTCCGTTTTGGATATTAATAATAATTTTCAGTGGACTTTTAAGCGCCATACACATATTAGGAGTTTTATTAAGTTTAGCAGCAAATATATATTTTATTATATTGTTAAATGTTAGTCTTGCTCGTAGTTTTAAAAAATCTGATAGTTATGCAGTTGGACTTATACTTTTACCTGTAATATTTTATCCCATGTTAGGTTTGGGCAGTGCAACATACGTTGGTAAACATCCTATGAAAGATTTTCTTTTTAAAAGCAATAATATTGATAAAAATAATAATATTGGTTGTATATTTTCATTTATCGGAGGATTAATCGGAGGATTAGTAGGAGGTTTATTGTTAGTATTTTTAATAATTGCAATAATTTTGCCGGGTGGAATACTTACGTTTAATGAAGGAACAAATCCTATGCTAAAAGTAAATGGTACAATTATAACTTCTGATGATCTATATGAGCAAATGAAACAAGATTATAATATATCGTATTTAATTGAGTATATTGATAAAACAATTTTAGATAAAAAATATGCAGAAGATGATAAAATGAAAGAAGAGGTAGAAAAAACAGCACAAAACTATTTTGATATGTATGAACAATACTATCAAATGGATGAAGGAGATTTTTTAACTCAAAATGGATTTGAAAATAAAGAACAATTTTTAGAAGCATTAAAACTAGAATATAGAAGAAAACTTTATTATAATGATTATTTAAAAACTCAAATAACAGATGAACAAATACAAAAATATTATGATGAAAAAGTTTTGGGTGATATGAATGCTCAACATATATTGGTACAAATTAACGGAAATATGAATGAAAATGCTGCTAAAAAAATAGCAGAGGAGATTATTGATAAATTAAATAACGGCAAAAGTTTTGATGAGGTAAGAAAAGAATATTCTGATAAAATTATATACGAAGATTTAAAATATGTTGCATTTAATGCAAATCTAGATGAAACGTTTTTAGAAGCATTAAAAAAAATACCTGAAAATAGTTATTCAAAATCGCCGGTTAAAACATCTTACGGGTACCATGTTATTTATAAAAAAGATCAAAAAGACAAACCAAGCTTAGAAGATGTAAAAGATAGTATTATTGAAGAGTTATGTGATGAATTAGATGTAGATGATGAAAAATTATATAATAAGTCATTATTGAAAATGAGAGAAGAAGCAGGTTTAGAATTTTTAGACCCTGTTATGAAAGAAAAATATGAAAAATATATAGAAGAATCTAAATAATTTATTTATATGTAAAAAATAGATGCTGATTTTGAAGAATATAATCAAAATAAAAAATCCTCTTTTTCTAAAAGAAAAAAACAAAGTAGTGAAAAATTGCTTTGTTTTTATAATTCATATTTATCTACTATAACCACTATTTTGACTTAATTGATAACTTTGTTGTAATTGTGAAAACGACATTCTACAAGATTTAATCGCATCATTTCGCATTTGAAAATTATCATGTGGTATTGATGTAGTAATGAAGCTATCTCCTAAAGTTAAATAAGTAAATGTTCTATCTGCTAATTCAGTGCCATTACAATAAGTAATAACATCTCTAATATCTTTTATATTATCTTTAACATTTTCTCTGTTTAAATACGCTTGTATTTGATCGCTTTCTAAAGAATCTTCCATATCTAAGAAAATATTTCCAGATCCATCAGCATACATATCCGCAATAGCTGGTTTAACAATAAACTTATTTAGTAAATATGGAAATCTATTATTTCTATCTTCTACTACTTTTGCTATTAAATAATTATTCCCATCATATTTAATCGCACCATAATAATCTGCGTTAATAATCCCCAAATCAGGAGATATACCAATTCCTTTCCATTGTCCATTAGGGTTTCTATCATCGTTATATCCAAACTCTACTTTTTTCATATTTCCTCCTTGTTTTAAGTATAACATAAAACAAATATAAAAGGAAAAAACTTTTATAAATGTACGTTATATTTACATATATAAAAGTTTATTCCACTTTAATTATTTTACTATTTTTCTTATTATTTTCTTCTTTAGGAAAAGATATATTCAAAATTCCATCTTTATAAGTTGCTTTAATTTCTGCTTCCTGTTTTTCGCCAATATAGAAATTTCTTTTAACTTCTCCATAAAATCTTTCTCTTCGTATGTAATTATCTTTTAATTCTTTTAATTCTTCTTTAATAGCATTAACGGTTAAATAACCATTTTCATAAATAACTTTAATATTCTCTTTTTTAAAACCAGGTAAGTCAATATCAATATTATATCTAGTTTTATCCTCATAAATATCGGCTTTCATATATTGTGTATCAGGTATCATTGGAATATCAAAAAAATTTTTTTCATTGGTGTTTTTTTCCATAAATATCCTTACTTTTAATAATATTATTTACTAACTTT
>CALVSZ010000073.1 GCA_944359705.1 uncultured Bacilli bacterium
TTTGCTGTATGATTTAATTTCTCAAGTAATATATTCTTTTTATTAATTAATTTCATTATTTTTCCTTCTTTCTTATTTATTATATTTATTATTATTATATTGTGGAAATTGTGGAAAACTTAAATTTTTATTATAAAATAAGTGTTTTTTTTCCACAAGGTTGTTGATAAAAATATTAGTTATCAACATTTTTCCACAACTAAGTTGATAATTCTTTCTTTAATTCATTTATTACCTCTTTTAAATTCTGATTATTTTGCAATTCATCACATATTTTTTGATATGCACTCATAATGGTAGAATGATCTCTTCCTCCAAAATAGCTTCCTATTTTAGGAAAAGACTCATTAGTCATAGTTCTACATAAATAAATTGCTACTTGCCTTGGATAATTTATTGTTTGATTTCTTTTTTTTCCTTTTAATTCTTCTATGTTTACTTTAAAATAATCACATACAACACGTTGAATCCTATGAACATCGTTCTTATAAGCACTTCTATCTGTTAATTGTTCTTTTAAAGCTTCAATTGCTATATCTAAATTAACTATTCCTTTGTTCATCATTAATGCATATGCGAAAACTCTAGTAATAGCTCCTTCCAATTGTCTAACATCCGAATCAAAACAATTAGCAATGTACTCAATTACATTATCATCAATGTCTTGACCAGTTTCTTGATGGGAAATTTTCTTTTTAATAATATTAACTCTAAGTTCAAAATCGGGTGGCGTTATATTTGCAGCCAAGCCTGAATTAAATCTAGTTAATAACCTATTCTCTAACATTTTTAAATCATCTACTGATCTATCTGAAGCTATAATTATTTGTTTGTTGGAAGCATATAGTTCATTAAAAGTATGAAAAAATTCTTCTTGTCCTTTAGTAGCGGTTCCCAAAAACTGAATATCGTCAATTATTAATACGTCTATATTTCTATACTTATTTTTAAAATTATCTATTTTATTAAAGTTATTATTTTCATTTCCCCTAACTGCATATACAAAATCATTAACAAATTTGTCAGAAGAAATATATAAAACTTTTTTATTTGAATTTTCTAATATATAATTTCCAATTGCTTGCATTAAATGTGTTTTTCCTAATCCACTTTTACTATACAAAAATAAAGGATTATACGCTTTTCCTGGTTTTTCTGCTACTGCTTGCGCTGCAACAAAAGCAAATTTATTACTATTTCCAACTATAAAGTTATCAAAAGTATAATTTGGATTTAAGTTTGCATCTTCAATACTTTGATGTGGGACTCCTTCTTGTATATCATTGACAATTGTATTTTTTTGAGTACCTACATCTTCTTCCAATTTAAATTCAAAATCAAAGTTTGTTCCAGTTAAAGAATTAAAAACTTTTTCCATTAAGTCTTTGTAATTATCATTTAAATGTTTTATATGTAAATTCATAGGTACAATTACAGTTGCTACATTGTTAGATAAATCAAATAATTTTGTATCTTTGAACCATGTTTCAAAAGAAAATGAAGAAATATTGTCTTTTATTCTTTCTAAAAAATTTGCCCATAGACTATCTAAATTCATATAAGACCTCCTTATCCACAATTTAATTTTACCACAAAATTATAAAAAAGTTTATATAAAAAAACTAATAAACAGGTTTTTCCACAAGATATCCCCAACTTATCCACAGATAAAATACATATTATATAAATAAAAAACAGAGTTTTCCACAAAATTGTTGAAAAAATTAAATCAACAGGCTATTTTTTTAGTTTTCCACAAGGTTGTTGAAATTGTTGAAAAGTGAAATATGTCTTGTATTATAATACAAAAATAAAATAAAAACTCCACAATTAACTGTGGAGTTAGCATTTTTAACAAAAAAAATAATAACAATTAATTGTTATTAAATCCGTATTTTTTATTGAATTTTTCTACTTGTCCTTTTCTTCCGCCTAGTGTTTGTTTACCAGTATAAAATGGATGACATTTTGAACATACTTCTACACTTATTTTATCTTTTGTAGATAATGTTTTGAAAGTATTTCCACAAGAACATACAACAGTAGATTCAACATATTTTGGATGTATATTTGCTTTCATTATATCTCTCCTTCCGCCATGGCAGTGCCATAGAAAATCAAATTCGTACTATATTATATCAATATTTTTTTAAATTTTCAACAATTATTTGTGAAATTTTATTATAACCAACATCATTTAAGTAATAACTGCCTTTCTCAAAGTATTTTTTATTATTCAAAATATCATTTATATTAATAAATGTATAATTTTTATTTTCAACAAATTTTTTTAATTTATAATTAAAGTAATTAATTATATCTTTATTTTTTGAATTTACGTTATATAATCCAAAAATATATACTTCTTTATAATTGTATCTATTAATTTCTTCTAATAAAATTGAATATTCTTTAAGCATACTATTAATGTAAGTATATAAATTATTATTATTTGTATTTAGTTTAAAGTATAATTCGTTCATTCCTAAAGATATGGTTAAAATATCTGCTTCCTTTAATAATTCATGTAAAGTAATTTGTCTATTATTTTCAGTTATAGTTTCTTTATACTTTAATATTCTAATAAAATCTGAAATACGATAATCTTCCTTAATAAAATCAATGTTATATGATTTTAATTTATTATTATTAGATAAATAATTAATAATAGCATCAGTATAGTTATATTTTGATGCGTTTGCATCTTTGTCTTTATTTATGGCTAAAAAATCTCCAATTGATACATAATATAATTTTTCCTTAATGGTAAATTTATAAATAAAAAAACACGATAAAAAAAGAATTAATATAAACATAATCTTTTTCATTTTATTACCTCAATAAATTATATTTATATTAATTCTATATTAGCACCAACATTTTTTAGTTTTTCAACAATATTATCATACCCTCTTAATATATGGTTAACATTATCTATAGTTGTTATACCTTCTGCAATTAATCCACATATTAGCATTGACGCTCCACCTCTTAAATCTGTAGCACTAACTTCCATTCCTCTTAACCTAGTCTTTCCCTTTATGGTAGCCACTCTATTGTCAACGACTTTTATATTTGCCCCCATTTTTATAGTATCAGGAATGTTTAAGAATCTATTTTCCCAAATAGTTTCGGTAATTTTACTAGTTCCATTACATTGTGTTAAAAATGGGATTAAAGGTTGCTGTAGATCAGTTGGAAATCCAGGATATACTAATGTTTTAACTTTAACTGCTCTATATTCTCCAACGTTTTTAATAGTTATATAATCAGTACCAATTTCCATATTTACTCCAGCTTCTTTTAATTTAGAAACTAATGATTCAATGTGATTTGGAATAATTTTATTTATAGTTAAATTTTTTCCTAGTAATGCGGCTATAATTAAGTAAGTGCCTGCCTCAATTCGATCAGGAATTACTTCATGTAGACATCCTCTTAAAGTACTTACTCCTTTTATTTTAATAATGCTAGTACCAGCACCAGTTATATTTGCTCCCATACTATTTAGATAAGTAGCAACATTAACTATTTCTGGTTCTTGAGCAGCATTTTTTATTGTAGTCTGCCCCTTTGCTTTAACTGCAGCTAACATTATATTAATCGTAGCTCCTACACTTGGTATATCTAAATATATTTTAGAACCTATAAGTTCTTTGGCTTCAATTTTTATATAATTTCCTTCTTCAGTAATAGTCGCACCTAATTTTTCAAATCCCTTTAAATGTAAATCTATAGGTCTTTCGCCAATAGAACAACCTCCAGGGAAATACATTTCAACTTTTTTAAATTTACCTAATAATGATCCCATAAAGTAATATGAAGCCCTTAGCTTCTTTGATAATTCTTCTGGAATAATTGTGTTTTCAATTTTGCTTGAATCAATTTTTACGCTATTAGATTCACGATTAATTTTTGCTTTTAAACAACGCAGTATTTCTTCCAAACTATCAACGTCAGAAATATTAGGAACATTTAAAATTGTAGTTTCTTCATCGCATAAAATAGCAGCAGGAATTAAAGCAACAGCACTATTCTTAGCTCCACTTATATTTATTGTTCCAGTTAGTAATTTTCCACCCTCTATTCTAATTTTAGACATAATACTCCTCCTACCTTATTATATGTTAAGTTAAAATTTTGTGCTTTGATAAAAAACAGGTGAAAATTATATATTTCGCCTAGCGCGTTTTATTCTAGCATACATAAATTTATTTGTCAATTAAGAAATTTTTTATTATAATTTGTATTTTTTCTATTGCAATTTCTAAATTATCGTTCATTATAACGTAATCATAATTAATTTTTTCTTTTTCTTCATATATTGCAATTTTTAACCTTTGTTCAATTTCTTCTTTATTTTCCGTTCCTCTTTTAATAAGTCGCCTTCGTAATTCTTCAATATTTGGAGCCGTTATATATATTAATATACAATCTTTAAAATTATTTTTTATTTTTTCAGCACCGTTAACATCAAGCTCGCTAATAACGTTAATACCTTTATTTATTTTATCTAAAACCTCAGTTTTTAAAGTACCATAATATTCTTTATTATACAAATTATATTCTAAAAATTCGTTATTTAAAATTCGTTTTTTAAAGTTATCTCTACTAGTAAAGTAATAATCTACTCCATTTTTCTCATATATTCTCTTCTTTCTTGTAGTCATAGAAATAGAATAACTTAAATTATTTTCCTTTTTGCTTAATAATATATTACAAATGGTTCCTTTCCCAACTCCAGATGGACCTGATATTACTATAAATTTTCCTAATCTATTTTTTAATGTCATTTATTAATGTATCCTTTAAAGTTTTGTCATGTTCAATACTATTATTATTATTATTATTGGTGTGATTATTAGTGCTAGTATTAGTACTATTAGTGTTAGTACCAACATCAGTATTAGAGTTTTGGTTATTTTTTTCATCTACATTGGTAATACCTATAATACTGTCTATTTTATTTCTAAATTTTTGAGTATATTTATTAATGATAAAAATATTATATTCTTTATAATTCCAAACTTTTGAACATGCGATTACTCCGATTAGTGACATAATAACTAAAAAAGTAGTAATAATTATATAAACTGCAGTCATTGCCAAAGTTGATCCTTCAAAGTTTCTTAAATTAAAAGAAAGAGTATAACCACTTGGAAATAAAACTCCCCAAAATATATTGGAAATAGCGAAAATCAAGGAAACAATAAGAAAAAATAAAGTGGCTTGAATCATTTGCTTTTTAACATACTCATTTTTAGTTTCTAATATATATATTCCCAATGGCAAAGCCCATGAAAAAAATGCTAAACCACCCATCCATAAAAGTATAATAGCTCCTAAATATCCAATTAAACAAATGACTTTAGCTTCCATATTTCCAATTGACGATCTATTTTCTTCTTTTTTCATTATCTCACTCCTATTAATTTATATTTTAATTATAATACATTTTTTTTATTTATTCATTAATTATTATAATAATATTTTTAT
>CALVSZ010000074.1 GCA_944359705.1 uncultured Bacilli bacterium
GCAGAGATAATACGTGTTCTAAATTATAAGGCAACTTGGAATAATAAAAAACTAATCGAGGTAGATAGATATTATCCAAGTAGTCAATTATGCAGTGTATGTAATTATCAAAATAAAAAAATAAAGGATTTAAGTATAAGAAATTGGGAGTGCCCCCAATGTAGACACGTACATGATAGAGATGTTAATGCAGCGATAAATATAATGTGTGAGGGATTAAAGATATATATTAAAACTTACGAAAGAGAACTAATGATGTCATAAATTTTGACACTCTAATATAAGTAGGGTAGCGACTATCCGATCCTGGTCTATGGAGGAATATAAATTCCTGTGAAGTAGAAAAAACTTACCGTGAGGTAAGTTAGTCAAAATTTATTTTGACTTTTGTTCTGTGCTTATCAAAATATGCATTAAAAAAAACAGTCGTTTAAACTGTTAATTAAGGAAATGTCCATATTTAGCTTTATCATAATAACATGTATTAAGTAATTCTAAATCTTTAATTATCTTCTTAGGAGTACATTCATCATATAAACTATCATCTACTAATAAACTGCCCTTATCACTTTCTATATATATTGCAAGGGGTCTACTTATTCCTATAGCATAACTAAGTTGAACAACACACCAACACAAATTATATTTTTTCAAATAATCTTTTGCTATTTTTCTTGCTTTATATGCAGCACTTCTATCTACTTTACTAGGATCTTTACCACTAAAAGCTCCTCCCCCAACTTTAGCAAAAGAGTGATAAGTATCTACAACAATTTTTCTTCCCGTAACTCCAGCATCACCTTCAAAACCTCCAATTAAAAATTTGCCTGTGGGATTAATTAAGAATTCTTCTATTTCTATATTATAATTATCACATATTTCTACACATTTATCTTTAATTAATTTATCAGTTATTTCTCTATGTTGTTCATCATTTTGATATGAAATAGTAAATGTTTTTATCTTTTTTAGTTTCATATTGTCATCATAGTATCCGGTTATTTGAGCTTTTCCGTCTGGTAATAGATAATGACATTTCTTTCTTTCTTCATCATACCACATGCTAAGTTTTTGAAGGATTACCATAGCTGTTGGTAATAACTCGTAAGTGTCATTACAAGCATAACCAAACATCATCCCTTGGTCTCCTGCTCCTCCTACTAAATCATTTGTTCCTAATGCAATATCTTCACTCTGTGTACCTAAATTATTAATAATTTCATATTGATTATTATATCCAACATCCCTAAGCACCATATTAGCAATTTCTTCTACATTTATACTAGCTTTTGATGATACTTCACCAGTTATAAATATCTTACCTTTTCCCCCCATAACTTCAATTCCACACCTAGAATTTTTATCTTCTTTTAAATATGCATCTAATAATGCGTCACTAATTTGATCGCAAACTTTATCAGGGTGTCCACGAAAAACAATTTCATTTGAATATAACTTCATTTTTTTCCTCCTTTGTTATGAAACAAATAAAGAAAAGATAGGCAAGAGGCCTATCTTTAGCCCCTTATCATTCGGCATTAGCACCTAACTAAATAGGTTGCTGTAGTATCTACGGGCCAGTCCCTCCACTACTCTTTATAAGGTTTCATATCTATAGTATATCACATTTTTTAATATATGTGATTAGCATTTTTAATTTATTTATTATGTCTAATATATAGTCATATACCTATACACTATTTAACTATAAACATAACCTATAATGGAGGGAAAAAGATGAGTGATTTTAATGATTACTATAATTATTTAGTTAACAGAAATAACTTATATGATGAAAATATGTACTTTGATAATATGACATATGCAAATACTTTTATGCATAATAATCTTGATTTATACGATCCATATGAAGGATTTATTAGAGGGAATATGTTTAAAAACTTATACAAAGGATATAAAAATTATAAACCTATGGAAGTAAAACCTACTAGTGAAAAAAATGCACTTATGTTAGAAATTCAAAAACATAAATTTGCCTTAAATGATTTAGCGCTATATTTAGATGTAAACCCTAATAATAAAGAAGCTATTACTTTATATAATGATTATGTTTCAGCTTTAAATAAATTAACTAATTACTATGAAAATTTATATGGTCCTATTACTTTAGATAATGATTTAATTAAAACAGCAAATTTTGACTGGATTAATTGTCCATGGCCATGGGAGGTAATGAAATAATGTGGAAATATGAAAAAATGCTTCAATACCCAATTAATATAAAAAAGAAAGATTTGAGAATGGCTAAATATCTTATAACGCAGTATGGAGGCGCCAACGGAGAACTTGGAGCCGCTTGGAGATATTTAAGTCAAAGATATACAATGCCTGATGAAAGAGGTAAAGCACTTCTTACTGATATTGGTACTGAAGAACTATCACATGTCGAAATGATTTCAGCAATGGTTTATCAACTAATGAAGGGAGCTAGTTTAAAAGAATTAAAGGAAGCAGGCCTTGATTCTATGTACGCTGAACACGGATATGGAATATACCCTACTGATTCAAATGGTATTCCATTTACAACAGCATATTTTGCATCTACTGGAGATGTACTTGCTGATTTATCAGAGGATATGGCTGCTGAACAAAAAGCTAGAGCCACATATGAAAATTTAATTAATTTGACAGATGATGAAGATGTAATAGGTCCGCTGCTTTACCTAAGACAAAGAGAAATAGTTCACTTTGCAAGATTTAAAGAATTATATGATTATTATAGTAAAAAGAAATTAAAATAAAGAAAAATTAACTTACCATGAGGTAAGTTTTTTCTATTTATCACAAATTTATATTCCTATATAAGATAATACTCTTATAATTGTAATCTAATTATAACATTTAAAAGGCTACATTTTTTTTGCCTTAAATACCCAATTTTTAAGTAAAACAAAGTTCACAAAGAATATAATTATATCAATAATTATTTTAACAATTACAATACTTATTTTAAATTTAAAAATATTATCAACAATAAATACAAGCGTTGAGGTTATAAACATCTGAACTATAAACAATATTAAATATTTTATACTTTCACTAAACAATTTATTTGAATCTTTTTTTTCAAAAGCCCATACTTTATTTAAAGTAAAATTATAAATACCAGAAATAATTCTTGCACTTATTGATGAAGTAAAAGCATTAAAATTATTTACATTAAATATACTAAATAGAACAATATCTATTATGGAAGAAGTAATAGCTATTATTAAATTTTTAAAAAAACTTTTATATATAATAAATGAATCCTTTATAAATTTAAAATGTGTTTTTCTATCATCATCGTATACAGTATCGATACTGGTAGTAGTAAATAATATATTATTTTCCTTCATTCCTTCTAAAAAAGCCATCTCATATTCAAATCTCTCACCCTCGACATTAAGGGCATAATCAAAATATTTCTTAGGGATTCCTCTTAATCCAGTTTGAGTATCTTCTAAATATATTCCTGTCGTTATTTTTAAATAGAAGGTTGAAAAAGTATTTCCTATTTTACTAGGTATAGGAACGTGCTTAGCCCGTATATTCCTAGTTCCAATAATTACTTTATTTTCTTTTTTTAATAAACATAAAACATTGTAAATATCATGAGGTGTATGTTGCCCATCCGAATCAGCAGTAACAATTCCCGTCACTTTTGGATACTTTTTAATTATATTTTCAATTCCATTTTTAAGGGCTCTACCTTTTCCATAATTTTTATCTTGATTAAAAACAATGCACCCTAATTGTTCACACTTATTAAAATATTTATCATATTTTTTGGGCGAGCCATCATTTTCGATAAAAATATAATCAATTTTATATTTTTTTAATTCCATAACTAATTTTATTAATTTATCATCGGGATTTAAACTTGGTATTAATACTCCATACATAACTATACCTCTCTTATTAGTTTAATTATAGCATATTTTTTTATAATTTTAATATATTTTGATGAAAGGAAGATTGTATGAATATTGTTGATAAAAATTTTTATGAACTTATTAATTTATTAAAACAAATGAATACTGAAGAAATTTATGAAAATATTAAAACAAATTATATGAAAGTACATCCAGATACAAGAAAATCTATTGAAAAATTTGTAAATGATTTTAAATATTGGGGAGAACTTGATAGTAATAGTAATGTTTTTAATTTATTATATGAAAAAGCGATATCCTTGCACGACCATGTTAATGACTATGTATGGTTATACGAAAAATTAAATGATTATCGTTCTAAGAAATTATTATTTGGAATTTTAAATAACTGGTATAAGTACGATTTTATAACTTTAAAAGAGTGCTATGATAACACGTTTAAGCATTACTTTAATTTAAACTTAATTCCCACCTGTAAAGATAGTATATTTGTAGATTTAGGGGCATATAATGGAGATACTATTTTAGATTATATAAACATATATGGTATAGAATCTTATAAAAAAATATATGCTTATGATATTACTAAAGATAGTATCGCTATCATGAAAAATAATTTAGCTAATTATCCAAATATAATATATAGGAATATAGCAATATCAGATAAAGACGAAATATTATCGTTTAAAGAAAGTAATATTGATGCTTCTGCTAATGTAATAGCTAGTGATGGTAATATAAAAATTGATGCTACAACAATAGATAATGATATTAAAGAAAAAATAACCATCATAAAAATGGATATTGAGGGATATGAACAAAAAGCTATTACTGGTTCTTTTAAACATATTAAAGAAGATACTCCAATTTTATTAATATCTGTATATCATAATAATGAAGACTTATGGAAAATACCTAAAATGATATATGAATTTAATAGTAATTATGATATGTATTTATCTACCCATGGAAACAATGTTTTTCCAACAGAAATAGTACTTACATGTATACCTAAAATTAAATAAGCTTACCATATAGTAAGTTTTTTTATTTTTATGTAGAAACTTTAGTTATGTAGAAAGTTAATGAAAAAAAGACTTAAAAATAAGACTTTTTACTTAAAAACTTTCTACATAATTTTTATTTATTTCATATTATTTTTTAACCAATTATCTAAATCATCTTTTTTATGATTATTATATTTATTTTTTGTATTAATCGTTTCAGAATTTCTAAGAATTTCTTTTCGCTGTTTTCTTGAATCAGGAGTAGCATATATTTCAGTTGAAGAAATTGTACTATGACCTAAAAATTCTTTAACATACAAAAGTGGTGTACCATTATTGTAAAGATGTGTTGCTTTAGTATGACGAAACGAATGTGGAAAATAATTATCTTTA
>CALVSZ010000075.1 GCA_944359705.1 uncultured Bacilli bacterium
TTATTAATAATAAGAATATTACTACGTTTATAATATTTTTCATCTTCATATAATCTATTATATATATAATTATTTAATGATTCTTTATCAAAAGATAGAGCTATTTGTTCAAAATATCTATATGTTAAAACAACATCATATTCTTTTATATGGAACATCTCTTCAATTAACTTATATAATTTATATGGTTTATTTTTATAAACATAAGAAAAATAATTATTAATATAAAAAACATAATATACCCTCATATAATCACCTTCATAATTATATAAAATATATTATGCAATTTTTGTCATATTATATAGAATTTTTTATTTTAATTACGATACTTGCTATATCAAGTTCATATTCTGCAGATAAATCTTCTTTATTTCCTGATTTTCCAAATGAATTAATTCCAATAAAATCCGTTTCATTATCTACGAATCTATACATTGTTGGATCATTCGAAAATTCTATTACAAATTTACGATATCCTTTTGGTAAAATTTGATTTTTATAATTTTCATCTTGTCTTAAGAAAGCCTCAACATTTGGCATACTTACAACTCTAGCTTCGATATAATTTTTTAATAGTTCTTCTTTTATTTTAATGGCTAAGGCTACTTCACTTCCGGTTGCAATTAAAATAACATCTAAAGCATTTTTTACTTCACTTACAATATATGCTCCATTTCTAACTTCGTCAATTGATGAAAATTCTAAAGTAGGAAGACAAAATTTTGAAAGAATTAAACATGAAGGCTTTCCACTTTTTAAAATTATATTCCATGAACCAATTAATTCTTTATAATCGGCAGGCCTAAATACCATTAAATTAGGAATAGTCCTTAAACTAGCAAGTTGCTCTACTGGTTCATGAGTAGTTCCATCGCCTCCGATTAAGAATGTATCATGAGTAAATATATACACAACCGGTAGATTCATAATGGCACTAAGCCTAATTGCGGGTTTTAAGTAATCACTAAATACTAAAAAAGTACTAGCAAACGGTCTAAAATTTGATAAAGCTAAACCATTAGAAATAGCTCCCATAGCATGCTCTCTAACTCCATAAAATATATTTTTTCCAGTATAATTATCAGAACTAAAATCTTCTTTATTTTTTAAATAAGTTTTAGTAGAATTAGTAACGTCTGCACTTCCTCCTAAAAAATTAGGAATAAAAGTAGAAATTACATTCATTATTTGATAGTTTATATCTCTTAGTGATTTATTTAAGAATAATTTTGAAGAATCAATTACTTTATCTAATTGTAAAGTAATTTTTTCATTATTTATAATTGAATTAACACTATCTATATCACTTTCTTCACTGTTATTTATTAATTCTTCATATTCGTGATACCAATTAGCATATAATGAAGATACTCTATTTTTTACATATGCTCTTGCTATTAACATATTATCTTTATCATACATAAAAGGCCCTTGCCCTTCTAATTTCTCTCTAATTGATTCTAAATCATCATCTAAAAGAGAACTATGTATCTTATTAGTATTTTCATATTTTGAATATTTACCTATTATTGTATTAACAATAATTAATGATGGTTTATTACTTTTCTTAGCGTTATTTATAGCTTTATCTATTTCTTTTAATTTATCACCATCTTTTACTTCAAATACATTCCATCCCATTGATATAAATCGGTCTTCGATACTCTCATCAAATGTCTTAGAAGTACTTCCATCTAAAGAAATTTGATTAGAATCATATATTAATATTAAATTATCTAGGTTTAAAGTTCCTGCTAAAGAACAAGCTTCATAAGATATTCCTTCCATTAAATCTCCATCACTGCATAAAGCATAAACGTTATAATTAAAAACAGAAATATCTCTAGTATCATACATATATTGTAATTGTTTAGAAGCAATAGCCATTCCAACAGCATTAGCAATTCCTTGACCTAATGGTCCTGTCGTTGTTTCAATACGATGAGAAATATCATATTCAGGATGACCAGGAGTCATCGAGTTAAGGGTACGAAATTTTTTTAAATCAACTAAATTATAGTCATCTGTTAAATAAAACAAAGTAGCATACAATAATGCTGAAGCATGACCACATGACAATACAAAACGATCTCGGTTAATCCAATCTTTTCTTTCTAAATCAAAATCTATATGATTTTTAAATAATGTATATAATATTGGCGCAGCTCCTAAAGCAATACCAGGGTGTCCACTACCTGCTTCATGAATCATATCTAAAGCTAATAATCTAATATCATTTATTGCTCTAACATCACTATATTTATTCATAATCTACCTACCTTCTATTTTAATTATATCACGTCAAACGGAATTTATAAATCTTTTTTATTTAAGTTAATATATATAAAATTTCTCCCCATTATTATTTTTAAACTTTAATATATTATCTATTATTTCTGTTTCGTTATCTATTTCATCTTTAGGAATACTGTTATAAACATTTATTAAATCTTTAAGTACTTTATCATATGTATTAGATAGGCTTATATCATTATTTATAATTAGTAATATATTATATAATCTTCTAAATTTAAATTTAGCATCTACTATATTATCTATTATAGGGCTTTCTAGTACTGCGATTTTCTTTAATTTATCTATTGGAATACCATTGTATTCACTTTTTATATCATTACACACTTCATTTATTCTATCTTCTATTTCTAAATTACCATTATACTTATATTTCATCTTATTTACCTCTACCTTTTTTCTTTTTTATTGTTTCATATGATTCCATTAATGATATATCATCTTCTCCATATATCAAATCATCTAAATACCAGTTTAATATATTTCCAAAGATACTGTTAAGTCCTCTTAATCCTTTATCTAGTTTAACTGCTTCTTCTGCTACTGACTCTATAAATGGGGAATATGGTGAAGTTATTACATTCTTTCCATGAATAGAACATGATACTATGAAATTAGTTAAAGGACTTATTTTAGAATTATTTAAAATTTTTATATAATCTTCTTTAGTATACTTTCGCATATAATGATATATTCCAATTCTTCCCAATAATTCGCTTTCATATCCTTTGCTTATTGCTTCTTTTATATCTTCATCAGTATATCCCATATCATACTCTGTTATATCTTGGAAAGCACCTGCTAATATAAATGTTAATTTTGATGTATTAAATGTAGTTGTTTCTCCTTTGGTATCTAATTGTACTTCTCTTCCTTCTAAGTATGATAATAATTTTTGTTGAAGTGCTCTTTTAAGCTCTTCATCATGTGCGTCTTCCTTTGCTCTTATTTTGTCAAATTCATCTAAGATAATGATTCCTTCTTCTGCTTTTGATACATCGCCATTTGCTTCTTTAATTAGCTTCTTAAAGATATCTTATAAACTTAATCCAACATATCCGGCTTGAGTATAACCTGCGGATAATGAAACACTAGTAAAGGGTACATCAAACCCTTTTGCTAAATCACTAATAATTGCTGTTTTCTCACCACCTGTTGATGATATTAATAAAATAGTATTAATGTTATCTCTTACAGTTTTATTATTTCTTTTATAACTTTTCTTCCATGATAAATATTATTAGCAATCATTCTTACTGTTTGTTCTCTTGATATATATTTACTACTAAGATCACTTACTAATCTTTTTATTTCATTATCCATTGTATACACCTCTATTTACTAATATTTTATAATATATTTATATATTAATCAAGAAAAAGAAGCTAACCTTGCTTCTTCAATCTTTCATTAGTAATATTTACAAAAACACCATATAATATTGCACAAAGCGGAACGCTTATAATCATTCCTACCACTCCTGCAATTGAAGCGCCAATAGTAACGGAAACTAGTACCCACACTCCAGGAAGCCCTACTGATTTACCTACTACCTTAGGATATATCAAGTTTCCTTCAAATTGCTGTAATATTATTATAAATATTACAAATATTAATGCTTTTATTGGATCTATCATCATGATAAGAAATGCACCAATTATCGTACCAATAAAAGCTCCAAACATTGGAATTAATGCTGTAAAAGCAATTAATACAGAGATAGTCGGAGCATATGGAATACCCAAAATAATCATTCCAATAAAACATAAAAATCCAATTATTAATGCTTCTGTAAATTGACCTGTTGCAAAATTATAAAATGCTTTATTTATAATGCCTACAACTGTTTCAATTTTTTCAATAATTCCTTTATCTAAATATGCTCGCATTACTTTTTTTACTTGTCTTACAAACTTTTCCTTTTGGGCTAATATATATAACGCAAACACTAAAGCTACTATACCATTAATTATATATCCAATTATTTTAGTGGCCATATCAAAAATTCTTTCGGCTATTTCATCAGTATTACTCATTACAAAACTTGTTGCCTTCTTTTGTACTTCATTTAAAGTATCCGTTACCATTTTAATATCATCAGGATCAAATTCTTTTTCAACGAGATAATCTTCAATAATTTCTGTATATTTAGGCAAATTTTCACTAAATATCTCAACAGTATTAATTAATTCAGGAATTATTAACTTTATTATAAATGACATTAATGCTACTATTACTACCATAACAGAGATTAAACAAATGGGCCTTTTTAATTTTTCAGTTCTCTTAGTCTTTTTCTTAAATATTTTAGGATATAATTTTGTTTCTAATATCTTTAATAATATATTTAAAATAAAAGCAATAGCAATACCAATTATAAAAGGCATTATTAATTTAAAAATATAAGAAATAATATTAAATAAAGTATTTAAATTAAATAAAGCAAAAATCAAAACTATTGCATAAGTAACAATTATTAAAATTTCTTTAGTTTTCTCATTTATATTCATAATACACCCCCGATGTTCATTATTATAT
>CALVSZ010000076.1 GCA_944359705.1 uncultured Bacilli bacterium
TCTTTCATAATTATTTATCATATTTATCCTCCCTATCCAATAATATTTTAATTTGTAAAAGTATGGGTTATACTTCCATCAGAATTATGACTAACTGTCATATTACCATCTTTAAAGCTATGACTTGTAATTCCGTTTGAGCTATGACTTATTGATGAACGTCCAAAGGAACTAGTATGACTAGATATTCCATTAGAACTATGACTTATTGATGAATGCCTTAATGAACTATTATGACTTGTAATTCCGTTTGAGCTATGACTTACTGATGAATGTCCAATTTTATTATCTTTATTAAACATAATTATTCCTCCTATCTATTTTAGTTTATTTATTTTTTCTAATCCTCCCATATAAGGTCTTAATGCTTTAGGTATTCTAATACTTCCATCTTCTTCATAATTGTTTTCAAGAAGTGCTATTAATGCTCTAGTGCTAGCAAGAACAGTATTATTAAGTGTAGATACGTAATAGTTTCCATTTTCTCCCTTTGCTCTAATACCAAGTCTTCTTGCTTGAGCATCTCCTAATGTAGAACAACTACCTACTTCAAAATATTTCTTTTGTCTAGGGCTCCATGCTTCTACATCACAAGATTTTACTTTTAAATCCGCTAAATCTCCAGAACAACATTCAAGTGTCCTAACAGGAATATCTAGACTTCTAAATAGTTCAACAGTATAAGATAACATTTTATTATACCATTCCATTTCGTTTTCCTTTTTACAAATCACTATCATTTCTTGCTTTTCAAATTGATGAACCCTATATATTCCTCTTTCTTCTATTCCATGAGCTCCAACTTCTTTTCTAAAACATGGTGAATATGAAGTAAGAGTAATTGGAAGCATATCTTCTTTAATTATTTGATCTTTAAATTTACCTATCATAGAGTGTTCACTAGTACCAATTAAATACAAGTCTTCTCCCTCTATTTTATACATCATCGCATCCATTTCACTAAATGACATTACCCCATTTACTACATCACTTCTAATCATAAAAGGTGGAATACAATAAGTAAATCCTTTATCAATCATAAAGTCCCTTGCATAACTTAACATTGCTGAAGATAATCTGGCAGCATTCCCCATCAAATAATAAAATCCATTCCCACTTGTTCTTCCTGCACTATCTTTATCAAGTCCACTCATACTTTCTAATATATCAGCATGATATGGTATTTCGTAATCAGGTACAATTGGTTCTCCAAATTTCTCAATCTCTACGTTTTCACTATCATCTTTTCCTATTGGAACACTTTTATCTATAATATTAGGAATTACCATCATTTTATCTTTAATTTGTTTTGATAAAGTACTTTCTTCTTCTTCTAAATTTACTAATTTATTATTTATTTCTACTACTTCTTCTTTTTTCTTATTAGCAATATCTATTTCTTTATTACGCATAAGAGTTCCAATTTCACTACTTATATCATTTCTTTTTTTACGAAGTTCATCTCCACTAGTTTTTATTTCTCTTACCTTTTTATCTAATTCATATACTTCGTCTACTAACGGAAGTTTTTCATCTTGAAACTTCTTTTTTATATTTTCTTTAACTAACTCACGATTATTTCTTATTATATTAATATCTATCATAAATTGCCTCCCATAACTACATAAAAATTATACTCTATAATAGAAAAAAAAACAATTGTTTTCTATAAGCTACTTCTAAAAGATTTTAGTTCACTTATAAAATCAACTGTTTCTTCATCATCATTTAATTTATATAATCTATCTTTACTTGCGTTTAATAATTCTTTATAACTAATAATTGCTTCCTCTTCTTGTTTCCTTTCATAATCAGTTAATTCAATTGGTTCGTTTACTTGACTTTCTTCTAATTGTTTTGATAAAGTTTCCGTAAAAGATATGTTTTCTTTTTTATTATCTTTTATTTCTTCTTTAACTTTATTCATTACTTCTTTCTTAATACTAATTGGAGAAGTTTGATTTCTAGTACTAATATCTTTTAAAACATTTTTAGAATATGGTTTAGATTCTTCACTTATAACTGGTTTAACAGAAGTTTTTACTTCTTCCTTTACTTCTTTAATTGGTTCTACTTTTACTTCTTCTTTAATTTTCTTTTCTAGTTCTTCTTTTTTTACTTTATTTTCTAACTCTTTATTTTTTAAATCTTTTATTGTCAATATTAAGCTATTGTTTTTTACTGCTAAATTAATTGAAGAGATAATTAAAACAATAAAAGTAAATACAAGTACCCAAAAAAAAGTTAAACTAGCCGTATCAAGTTCATTATAAAAAGATCCAAATATTTCAAAAATATTCATTACCATCACTCCATACTACTATAATTTATAATACTCCCTAAATAAATAGCAGCAGTCTCCACCCTAAGAACACTCTTACCTAAACTAACGCTTTTATATCCATTATTACATAAAAAATCTTCTTCAGAAGGAGATATCCCGCCTTCAGGTCCTACCACTATTATCATTTTATCACAATTAGATTTAGAATGTAAATACTTATTAATAAAATTATTTTTTTCTTTAACACTGCAAACTAACTTAATATCATATTCTAAATTTATTAACTCATTTAGAGAGATGGGTTTATGTACTATAGGTATCATATTTCGGTGTGATTGTTCACTCGCTTCTTTACATATCATATTCCATCTACTTATCTTTTTATCGATTTTATCACTTGTTAATTTAACAATACTTCTCTCCATTTTTAAAGGAATTATTTCTTTTATTCCTAATTCTGTTAGTTTTTGAATAATTAAGTCAAATTTTTGTTCATTAACCATCCCAATAGCAATAGTAGCATTTATATCTAATTCATTATTTTCATATATTTCTTCTTCTATTTCAATTTCATAATTATCTATAATTTTACACAAGTATACTTTTCCATCAAACACTACTTCAATATTATCATTAATATTCATTCGCATTACTTTTTTTATATGATGAATATCAGTATCTAGTAATATAAATTTATTCCCATTTTTTGCTTTAGCAAAATATCTCTGCATAACTTCACTCCCTTTTAATAACGATAATTTAATTATAACGACTGATTTTAGAAAGTCAAGTTATCGACCACTTTTCACTGTAAAAGCAACAAAATTGGTCGATAAATGCAAAAAACAATGAATTATGTTATTATCCATTGTCCGTTTTTGGTTGAGCCAACTCTTTTAATAATATTATTATTTTTTAACACTTTTAAGTTTCTCATTACTGTTGTATCATTAATATTTAATTTTTTACTTATTTCTATTTGAGTTATACTAGCATTATCTTTTATTAATTCTATAATTTTCTTTTGTGTTTCCGATAAGATAAAATTATTATTTGCATTTTTATTAACTAATTCAGAATATTTTCTAAATTTAAAATTAACACGTATAAAATTTTCACTAAATTCATATACACTTTTATCATAAGATTGTAGAATTCTTATAATACCTGTTCCTAGTTGTTCTACCAAATCCAAATCTTTAAATACTCGCATTAATTCTGGATTTTTTGGAAAAGAATAACCTTTCAAAAATTCTTCCTGGGATATTCCTTGTGGCAAACCTCCAGTTGAAGTTATTGAAATATGATCTGAAAATATTTCAAATTTTGGAGGATTTTCAGTTTGCCACGAATTATGAACAATGGCATTTATTATTGCTTCTCTTATTGCTGTTTTATCAAATTTTTGTAATTCCATTCTTTCAGCTGAACCCGTAATTTTTGAATAAGTTTTGTTAACCATTTCAAATTTTTCAACAACTCTTTTAGTTGCTTTAATTAAAGAACAAAAACCATATTCTTCATTTTCAATTAAATCATAAGCATTTGTTCCCGAATATGTAGCTACTTTAATTGAAATATTATTATTATCTGATAAAAGATATGCGACATAATTATATTTTCCATCATCCATTATTAAACCTAGTTGTTGCAAAAAGTTATCATTAATTGTATGTCCCGTCTCTTCGTAATAAATTTTCAATTGCGAAAAAGACAAATATTGCGTTGGTGAAACAATATTTTTTAATGATACCCTAGTTCTTTTAGCAAATAAATCTTCTATTTGATTTTGTGTTAATTGCTCACAAGAACTACCAACACGGATAAAGCAGCCTTCTGGGGTCATTCCTTTTTTCTTTAAGTAATAAGGTTTCTCTTTACCTGATGCAACAGTAATATGAATATATTTTTTATCATTATAATTTTTTATATCTATATCAAACAAACCCAATGGTGTAGGTTGTATATTATTTTTAATTCTATCTTTTATTAACAATTGCATTTTATCAATATCTTCATTAATACCAATAACTTCCCCATTATTGTTAACACCAATATAAATATTACCACCGCTTGCAGTCAAAAATGCAATCACTTCTTTTTCTAATTTATCGTTAAGTTCCTCTTTAAATTCATTTCTTGAATCTTCAACAAAATCTATCACAGGTACCATCTCCTTTATAATATTATACAATAAATTCTTTAAAAATAAATAATATAGAAATATTTTTTTATAAAATGCACTTAGAATGCACTTAGAATGCACTTAGAATGCACTTAGAAATGAACAAAAGTCAAAATAAATTTTGACTAACTTACCTCACGGTAAGTTTTTTCTACTTCATAGGAATATTATTCCTCCATAGACCAGTGTCGGATAGTCGCTACCCTATTTATATTAGAGTGTCAAAATTTATGGTGTCATTAGTTCTCTTTCATAAGTTTTAATATATATCTTTAATCCTTCTAACATAATATTTATCGCTGCATTAACATC
>CALVSZ010000077.1 GCA_944359705.1 uncultured Bacilli bacterium
TAATAATTCCATATATAATTATATTAGATTAGAGAGTAGGTAATGTATGAATAAAAAGAAAATATTATTATTTTTATTATCTTTTTTATGCTTCCCTATATATGGAAGAGCACTTAGCGTTGATAAGAATAGTATAATCTTAGAACCATTAAAAGAAGATTCAATTGGTATATATGCAAATGTAGAAGAAGAAGTTAGCAATGTATCTTTTACTCTTGTTTATTCTACTTATGATATATCAGCTAATTTTGTTGTAAATGAAAATTATACTGATAGCAGCCCTAATAGTATAACTCATAATATTGTTTTGGATAAACCTACAAGTGGCACTATTAAATTAGGAGAAATTTCTATTGATGTTATTGAAAATCCGACCGATACTAGTGCTACTATTAATATATATAATGGAAAAGCTATAAATGACACTAATGAAATTACATTAGATAGTCAAGTTATTAACGTAAAAATTAATAATAACACTAAATTTGAAACTACAGATAATGAAGAAAAAGATGATGAGAATAATAATAAAAAGCTTTTAAAGGAAATTAAATCTGACTTAGTATCTATTAATTTAATAGAAGGAGTTTATGAATATGAAGTAGATATAGATAGTGATATTTTAGAATTGGATTTAGAACCAATCGCTATAGATAACACTTACAAAATTGATATTTCTTCACAAAAACTAAGTGAAATAGAAGATAATAAAATTATAATAAAAGTATCTGATAATAAAGATAAAACTGAAGAATATGTAATTAAATTAAATATAAAAGAAAAGGTTGTTAATGAAGATATATCTATTGAAAATAATAATTATAATAGTAAATGGATAACAGTAGTAGTGATTTCTGCAGTTATATTAGTATTAGGTTTAATTTTACTTAAAAAGAATAGTTAATAATTAGAATATAGAAGAGGTGCCTAAATGGAAGAAATCGATTTAAAAGAGTTGTTTATATATATTAAAAATAAAATAGGTTTATTAATTATAATTACATTTGGTATTACTTTAATTGGAAGTTTATATGGACTTTTAATTCAAAAACCTATGTTTAATTCTTATACGACAGTAGTATTGGGGGGAACAGAAAGCAGTAATACTGGAATTACTCAAAATGATATAAACATCAATAAAAATTTAGTTGATACTTATGCAGAAATAGTTAAATCAAGAAGTGTACTTGACAAAGTAATTGATGAGTTAAAATTAGATATGACTTATAATCAATTAGGAAAAATTATTTCAGTATCAGCATTGAACGATACTGAAATTATAAAGATAACTGTCGATAATGAAGATGCTATTTTGGCTAAGAATATTGCTAATTCTACTGCTAAATTCTTTATTATAGAAGTAAAGTCCTTATATAATATGGATAATGTTAACGTTTTAGATGAAGCTATTGTATCTGATTCTCCATATAATGTAAACGTATTAAAACAAACACTTATTTATGTATTAATAGGTTTAGTAGTAGCTTTTGGAGTTGTATTTATAGTATTCTATTTTGATAGAACTATTAAAACAGTAGAACAAGTAGAACAAAAAATAAAATTACCTATTTTAGGTACTGTCCAAAAAAGTGGAAAGGGCGGTAGTAAAAAATGAAAGATGAATTAGTATTAAGAGCAAGACCTAAATCTAACATAAGTGAGGATATAAGAACTATAAGAACTAATTTACAGTTTATATCTCCGGATGATGAATCTAAAGTAATTCTTATAACTAGTTCTATTCCTGGGGAGGGCAAAAGCTTTATAAGTAGTAATTTAGCAGTTGCTTTTTCGCAAATAGATAAAGATGTATTAATAATAGATTCTGATTTAAGATTAGGAAGGATTCACAAAATATTTGAAGTGTCAAATGAAAAAGGATTCTCTAATATGTTAGTAGAAGACGATCCATCAAACTATTCTAAATATTTAAAGAAGACAAAAGTCCCTAATGTATATGTAATAACAAGAGGTACTGTACCTCCTAATCCAAGTGAATTATTAAGTTCGCAAAATGCTAAAAAAATATTAGAAATACTTAAGAAAAGTTTTGATTATATTATATTTGATGGGGTGCCTATTAATGGCCTTCCAGACTCGCTAATAGTAGCAGGATTAGTAGATAGAGTTGTGTTAGTAACTTCTATTGGTTATACTTCTATTGATGAATTAAATGAAGCTAAAAAAGCATTAGAAAAAATAGATGCTCCAATTGCAGGAGTAGTAGTTAATAAAGTAAATCCTACAAAACGTGGTAAATATTCAAATTATTATGAATAAGACAGATATTCATTCACATATTTTGTTTAATGTAGACGATGGTAGTAAATCAATTAAAGAAAGTATATGCTTACTACAAAAATTAAAAAATATAGGATTTACAGACGTAATATTAACACCTCATTATATAAATGGAAGTAGTTATAATGTTTCTAATGATAAAAAAAGAGAACATTTCAACATACTAAAAGAAGAATTAAAAAAAAATAAATTAGATATAAATATATATTTGGGTAATGAAATTTTTATAAATAATAATATTAATAATTTAATTAAAGAAGATGTAATTAGTACTTTAAATAATTCTAAATATGTTTTAGTGGAATTACCATTTCATAATCCAATATTAAATTTAGATGATATTATATATGAACTTAAATATAATAATTTAATACCAATAATTGCCCATCCTGAAAGATATACTTATTTTCAAAAAAATTATAAAGAAGTAGATAAATTAAGAGAAGAAGGAGTATTATTTCAAGGAAATTATTTAAGTATTATTGGGGGATATGGATCTTTAAGTAAAAAACTATTTAAATATATGTTAAAAAATAAATATATTGATTTTTTAGGAACTGATATTCATTCGCTAAATAATTTATCAGTAATCGATAATTATGATAAAATAATTAAAAAAATAAAAAAAGTTTGTGGAGAAGAATATTATCAAGTAATAATAAATAATTGTAATAATGTTTTAAAAAATATATAATAGGGAGTGAAATAATTATGGAAAAAATAGTAATAGGAGAAGTAGCTACGATAGAAGAAGATAATACAGTAGTTAATAATAGTTCTGTATATATTATTAAAAGAAAATGTTATTTTGCAGTAAAAAGATTATTTGATATAGTTTGTTCACTAATATTACTACCGTTGGTATTACTTATAATGGTTATTGTAAAAATTTCTTATGTGTTGACTAAAGATTATTATCCGATTATATTTAAACAAAAAAGAACTGGTAAAAATGGTAGAAATTTTTATTTATATAAATTTAGGACAATGGTATATGACAACGATGTATATGATTTAAGTAAAAAAGATACATATACGGCTGTTGGTAAGACTTTAAGAAAATTAAGTATTGACGAATTACCACAAATTTTTAATATATTAAAAGGTGAAATGTCTTTTGTAGGACCTAGACCATGGATTGTAGAATATTATCAAAATATGACATCAAAGCAAAAACATAGATGTGATGTTTTACCTGGAATAACTGGATTAGCGCAAGTAAAAGGTAGAAATAGTATTGGAGTTTTAGAAAAAATAAATTATGATTTGGAATATGTCAAAAAAATTTCTTTAAAAGAAGACATAAAAATATGCATTTTAACAGTAAAGGCAATATTTATAAAAGAAGGAACAAATGCAGGGAAATACAATATAAGTAATGATATTAAAATTTTAAAGAAACAAAAGATGGATACTATTGATTAATTTCAATAGTATTTATTTTGTTTATATGATATAATTTTTGTATAAGTAGGTGATTGATTTGAAAGAGTTAGTAAGTATTATAGTTCCTGTTTATAATGCGGAAAAGTTTTTATCTGATACCATTAATAGTGTATTAAATCAAACATATAATAATTGGGAATTATTATTAATAAATGATTGTTCTACTGATAAAAGTAAGGAGATTGCTCTAACTTATAAATCTAAAAAAATAAAATGGATTGACATGGATAAAAATAGTGGGGCAGCATTAACTAGAAATAGAGGAATTAAAGAAGCTAATGGAAGATATATATGCTTTCTAGATGCAGATGATCTATGGGATAAAGATAAATTAAAAAAACAAATAAGTTTTATGCAAAGCAAAGATTGTATTTTCTCTTTTACTGGTTATGAATTTGCAGATTCTAATGGTGTTCCAAATGGGAAAAAAGTATTTGTTCCAACTAAAATAAATTATAAACAAGCTTTAAAAAATACTACTATATGGACAAGTACAGTGATGTTTGATATGAAAAAAATATCTAAAGAAGATATATATATGCCTAATGTAAAAAGTGAAGATACAGCTACATGGTGGAAAATATTAAAAAAAATAGATTTTGCTTATGGATTAAACGAAATTTTATCTTATTACAGAAGAACTAGTGATAGTCTATCATCAAATAAGATAATTGCTATAAAAAGAATATGGTTTTTATACCGAAAGGTTGAAAAAATTAATGTGCTATGCAGTATATATTACATGTGCTTTTGGGCACTTAATGCAGTTAGAAGAAGGATATAATATGATAAAAAAATTTATAACAAGTATTAAATATTTAAATATTAAAGATTTTTTAGATATAATTTGTTTGCCATTTATACTTTTTTTCTCATTAATATATAAAATTTACTTAAAAATAAAAATAAGAAATATATGGTTAATTTCTGAATGTAATATTGATTCAATTGATAATGGTTATGTTTTTTTT
>CALVSZ010000078.1 GCA_944359705.1 uncultured Bacilli bacterium
CATGATCATCATCTAACATATAAAAAACCTCTTTACCTGATTTTCTGCACTTAACAATTCCGCTTCTTCTTAAAGTTCCTAATTGATGTGAAATAGATGATTTACTCATTCCTAAAACATTTGCTATATCACATACACACATTTCATTTTGATCCAAAGCAAATAAAATCTTTGCTCTAGTGGTATCCCCTAAAATTTTAAAAAAATCTGCAATTCTATTAAATGTATCTGCTTCTAACATATTTTTAGATGTATTATCAACAACATCCTTATGAATTGCATTACAATAACATATAAATTCATTTCTTGCCATACAAATTCTCCTTTTACATTTTAGTTGAGTATTTATTCAACTCTACTATATTATATATGAATAACTATTCAACTGTCAACAGTTTTATAAAATTATTCTCAAAATTTATTCAAAACATATTAAATACATAAAATTTAATTATTTTATTCTTACATAAAACAAAAAAAGATATATTAACAAATTTTAATATACCTTTTATCTTTATTATTTATGCTCTTTTTTGAAACATAAAAACCAATCTAAGCAATATGTCTCAGCATCAGTGCTTTCAACTCTTTCTTTAGCTAAACCACAAGAACCAGGAGCAGGCATAATTACATCATCACCAGGTTTCCAGTTAGCAGGTGTAGCAATACCTTCACTATCTGCTTTTTGTAATCCTTGTACAACTCTTTTAATTTCTTCAAAGTTTCTTCCAAGAGATTGTGGATAATACATAATTGTTCTGATGATACCTTCTGGATCAATAAAGAATACTGCTCTTACTGCTTGAGTTGTTGATTCTTTTGGAGAAATCATTCCAAATTTATTAGCAACTTCCATTTTTATATCTTCAATAACAGGAAATTTAACCTCTAAATTTTCCAATCCATTCCATTTTATTTTTTCTTTTATAGTTCTTAACCATGCAATATGCGCGTAAATACTATCAATAGATAATCCAATTAATTCAACATTCATTTGTTTAAATTCTTCTTGCATACTTGCAAATGTCATAAATTCAGTAGTACATACTGGCGTAAAATCAGCAGGATGTGAGAATAAAATTACCCACTTTCCTTTATAATCTTCAGGAAATTTTATATCTCCCTGTGTTGTTTTAGCCTCAAAATGAGGAGCTTCATCCCCTATTCTAGGCATACTATTTACTATTTCTTTACTTTCTAATTCCATTCTTATTTCCTCCTTTTAATTTATTTAATTTTAGAAGATTCCATACAATCATTACATATTCCATTTATTTTAATATTATCTGTTAAAGTAATTTTATTATGTAATTGACTATTTATTACTTCTCGTAATTCTTTAGGTATTTCAAAGTTAAAATCAAATACTTTCCCACATTTTTCACATACAATATGATTATGTATTTTATGAAAATAATCATATCTATCTGAACCAAACGGCATAGAAATTTTACGTATTTTGCCATTATCAACTAAAATATTAATGTTTCTATATACAGTACTTTTACTTATCTTTTCATCTACATCATGGACTTTTTCATATATCTCTTCAGCCGTCGGATGAGTATGCATATCTTTAATAACATTTAGTATTATTTCTCTTTGTTTTGAATAGTTATTCATAGTGTCACCTTCTAAAATTAGGAATAATTCCTAATTTAATTATAAAATAACTTAATTTAAATGTCAACTATTATTTAATAACATTTCTATTTTCTTTATTTGTTGCAAAGATAATAAATTTGTATCATAAGTAATATAAATATTTACATCCTTTTTATTAATATAGTCAAAATCAGTATAAGCACTTGTAATTCCTTCTGTTTCTAGTAAATCTTCAATCATACCTTTCAAGCAATATTCACAGCATAAGTCTTTTATAACAATTTTTTTTGATATCATACTTGCAGAATGTTTATCAAATCCAATAATTGAAGGTGTTTTTAATAAATTTAAACAATACAATATTTCATATTTTAATAATTTTAGAGAAATTATATTACTATCATATTCTACATAAATATTTGAATTGTTTTTATCTATTTTAACTAAAATAACTCCTTTTAAAGATGGTAAATAAATAATTAAATCTTTCCAATAAAAAACTGAACAATCTAATTTTAAAGTTAATTTTTGCATATACATCATCCTTTTATATATCTTTTTTAGTCATATCAAGCATTCTTATATGATAGCCATTTTTCTCATAAAATTTAATTGCATTTTCGTTATAAGCAAAGACTCCTAATAATATATCTTTACATTCTACACTTTTTAAATAATCTTCCATACTATGTAAAAGAATACTACCTACACCACTTTTTCTATAATGACTTGATACTACAAGTTCAGTTATTCTTCCCCTTTTAGGACATTTAAAATCATATGTACTTTCTTCTAAATTATTTATAAGTCCCACAATAAAGCCTATTATTTTATCATTATCTTTATATAAATACATTTTACCTTCATATTTGTATATTTCATCCATAGTTTTATTAAAATAGTTATCCCTGTATTCCTTAGTTATAATGTTATATTTTTCTTTATCAATAGAAACAATATATTCTTGTAATTCTACTAGTAAATTTTTTACTTCTTCTTTGTACTTTTCGTCATATTCAATTATCATTATTTATTATCCTTCCAAGTGTGTGCAAGTATATCTTTTAAAACTAACATTGCATCTAACTTATTATAATTATAATCTTCTTCTAACATAGTAAGTAATCTACTTATCTCTTTTGAATACTTATCTACATCAACAACACTCTGATATGTTCCAAGTACTGGATACTTCTTACTCCATACCTTAGTCCAATTAATCTTAAGGGCATTTTTCTCATTAGTGTTCTTAAGTACTTCTTTTATTTCTTTATACTCATCTTCATTAATTAATTCACTAATTTCTTTACCATATATTTTACTAAGTTCTTCTCCTTGCTTTAAGTCTGGTATATTTTCATCTAATTCCCATTTTGAAATAGTTTGTCTTGCTACATTTAATTTTTCGGCAACTTCTTCTTGCGATAATCCAACATTTTTTCTTGCTTCATACAAATTCTTTCCAATACTCAATATAATCAACTCCCTAAATATAAATATATATATTATAAAAATAAAAGCAATAACTTTTTTATTCCATTATTGCCCTTTTTATTAACATTAAAATTCTTTATTCAAATATATCTTTCTTGATATTTTATAAGAAATAAATAACATTATAATCATTATAAGTGGCAAAATTATAAACCAATAATCATTAAATGTTTTAATTACATTTCCTGGTATTTTAATTGTTAATGAATTTAAAATTAATCCTAATAATGAAGTTATAAGAATAACTCCAATAAATAGTCCAATTCTTCCTTTTTCTGCTCCAAACTTAAATAGTAATGGGAACATAATTGATTGTAATAAAATCATTGCAAATAATACACCACATATAATAGAATTTATTTTTGAAAAATCTAAATTATTATTAAAACTTCCCATTATAATTCCTAATATATAAGTAATTATAATAGCAATAACTGTTAATATTAAACTTGCTAAATATTTTGCCTTAACAATATTTGCTCTTCCACTAGGAAATGTACAAGCATAAGCATCCCATTTATTATAGTCATCATAACTAAAAGTACTCATAAATAACATTGTACTTAAAAATACAGGGACAAAATATAAAATTTCATTACCTTCACTAGACATAAGAGCAAAAACTATAACAAATAAAATAGCTACTTTTATATTTCCTTTTATAATTAACAAATCCTTTTTAATTAATCCTAACATTATTTTACCCCCTTAATCATTAAAACCATAAGTTCTTCTAAGGTTATTTTATCTACTATAAAATTTTTATATTTCTTCTTAATTTTGCTTATATTATCTACTAATATTTCATAATTATATTTATTTTTCTTATACACAATTATATCTTCTTTAGAAATAGTATCAAATGAATTAATATCACATTTTAATATTCCATAATTATCTAGTAAATCATCTCTATTTTTATCTAATAATATTTTTCCTTTATTAATAAATATTATTTTGTCCGCAATATGTTCTAAATCACTAGTAATATGTGTTGATAATAAAATGGTATGTTCCTCATCTTGAATAAAATCTAAAAATATATCCAATACTTCATTTCTAACGACGGGATCTAATCCACTTGTTGGTTCATCTAATATTAAAAGTTTTGGATGATGTGATAAAGAAGTTGCTATTTCTAGTTTTTTGCGCATTCCCTTAGACATTGTCTTTATTTGTTTATTAAGGTTAAGTCCAAAATCATTTAAATACTTTTTAAATAGTTCTTCATCCCATTTTTTATAAATATTTTTCATTATAATATTTATATCATTGGGAGTTAATATTTCAGGGAAGAACATATTATCAAGTACCACACCAATATCTTCTTTAATATTATTTTCTTCTTTATTAAAATCTTTATTAAATATCTTTATATTACCTTCATCTATTTTTAGAATATTTAATATAGATTTAATAAGAGTTGTTTTACCTGCTCCATTTTCGCCGATTAAGCCAACAATTATTCCACTAGGTATATCTAAATTGATACTTCCTAATTTAAACTTATCATCATACTTCTTAACTAAATTTTTAATTTCTATTATATTTGACATTAGTCAT
>CALVSZ010000079.1 GCA_944359705.1 uncultured Bacilli bacterium
AGTGGTTCGCGAAAATAGGTCGTTGCTAATATTTTTTTTATTTTTTGTTATATATACTTTGGTATATATTTTTTTTACTTAAAAAATTATACAATAGTAAAATTTATATCTAGTTATTTTTTTAATATTATTGACACAAAACTTATTATATGTTATTTATATTATAGGTGTTAAACATGGAAAGAATAAATAAAAAAAATAAGAGTAAAATTTTAATTGTAATAGTCATTTTTTTAATTTTATTAGTAGCTTTTTTGTACTTTTTTAATTCGAACATAGAACAACCTTTATTTTTTTCATATAGGTTAGAGTATAATACTGTTGGTATTTTAGGTGGCAGCCGTGATGATTCAGAAGTCCGTTATAAATTGATTACAAATTATTTAGATTATGATACAATAAGTGAAAAATTATTAGAAAAGGGCATTTATGCGACAAAATATGATGAATCTTTTTTTAAAGAGTTTGATTTATTACTAGTGGAAAATTTAACTTTTAATCAAGTGTTACACGATATAAAAATTTCTAAAATTAGTTTTTTAAATAAGACATTAAATATAAATATTGATGAATATAGTAGTGGTGTAGTTGGTGGTGGTGAGGCAGTTGTCTTTTTTGTGGAATTATCTAAAGAAAAAATGAATAATATAAGTGAGATAGAGGTTAATACAAGTCAAAAGCAGAGTTTTGTAGATAAAATTTGGTCTGAAACTTCTGTTGATAAACCTATAATATATTTGTATCCACAACAGACAACAGAAATAATAGTAAAGTTAGGATATCCTGAACGAATTACTACATCATATCCAATGTATAATGGTGAATGGAGAGTAATTGCAAAATCTAATGGTGATTTAATATATAAGGAAACTGGTAGAAATTTGTATTCCTTATATTATGAAAGTAAAAATTTTGTTGATTTTAAAGTAGAAAAAGATGGATTTGTTGTAAAAGGTAAGGATACAGTTAAATTTTTAGAAGAAAAATTATCTTTATTAGGGTTATCCGAAAGAGAATCTGAAGAATTTATAATTTATTGGTTACCAAAATTAGAAAAAAATAAATATAATTATATAAGATTTGCTACATCAGAAGAAATTAATACAAATATGCCTTTGTCAATATATCCTACTCCTGATACAGTAATACGAGTTCTTATGACTTATAAAAAATTAGAAGAACCAATAATAGTGGAAGAACAAAAATTAGATTCTTTTGAAAGATATGGATTTGTTGCTGTTGAATGGGGAGGAACAGAATTAAATTAAAATAATGATATGAAATAGGAATAAAACTTGTATAGTTTTGTACCTTTTTTATATAATAGGAATTTGAAAGTGATAACATTACTTTGTAAACCATGCCAAAAACCGAGATGCTAAATCTCGTTTTTTCCTATTTTTTCTTATAATAACGCTATGTACTAGAATTTGCGTGATGGAATAAAATGTGGTACAATATAGATGTCTAGGATGAATTTGAAAGGAAAATATCTTTGATTAGCCAGTCATTTTTAAATTCATCCTAGACAAATGAATATAATTAGGCTGGCTAATCAAAGATATTTTTTAGGGATATTAAAATGTTAGAAGAATTAAAATTATTTAATTTATTACCACATCAAATAGAAGAATTAATTAAAGAATTATCCTTGCTTTTAAATCAACAAGAAAAAAGTAGTAATGTTATTTATGAAATTGTAAAGGATGAAAAATATTTAGTATGTTGTCCTAACTGCAGTAGTTGTAATGTTGTAAAAAATGTGCACACTAAAAAAGGTATTCAAACATATAAATGTAATGATTGTAAAAGGAGATTTAATCTTTTATCTACAGTTCTCCAGCAACATTCATATTGTCTTGCTAAAGCAGATTTATTCACTTTTTCACCTCCATTTGTTAATCTTTCAGCAGATATATCTTTTCTTATACTTATATCAACTCCTTCTTATTATGAGATAATATAAGTATATCAAAAAGTCATAAATATACCTAAAGTTATGACTTTTTAACTTTGACATATTTATGACTTTTTATTTTAACATTTATATTTGGGTATATATTTTTTTTATGGGAAATTATGTAATTAAAAAAGAGCATTTTATTGCTCTTTTATATCCATTATTATTGGTAATATGATTGGCACTCTGCCTATTTTATTTTGTAATATAGGCATTAAACCAGTAATTAATTCAATTTTTATGTCATTGAAAGTACATTTTTTATCTTTTAATTTATTTGTTATAATAAATTCAGATTTTTTTTGTAATTCTTTTATTAATTCTTCATTTTCATTTACTAAAATATAACCTCTAGTCGTAATTGAAGGAGTACATATAAGTTTTTTATTATGAGCATCGATATTTATAATGACTGCTAATATTCCATTAGTAGACATTAACTTTCTATCTTTAATTATTATACTTCCAACAGTACCTATTCTAGAACCATCTACAAAAACATCATCAGCTTCAACTTTACCACTTTTTTTAATTCCTTTTTTACTAATAGATAAAACGTCCCCATTTTCTAATACAAAAGTATTTTGTTTAGGTATTCCACATTCCTTTGCAATATCGGTATGTGTTTTTAACATTCTGTATTCCCCGTGGTATGGTGCAAAATATTCTGGTTTAAATAATCTTATCATTAATTTTAATTCTTCTTGATTGGCATGACCAGATGAATGTATATCATATGTTTTATTTGTGAAAACTTTTACTCCCTTTAAATATAATTGATTAATGGTATTGGATACAGACGATGCGTTACCAGGTATTGGTGATGAAGAGAATATAACTATGTCATTTGGCATAAGCTTTATTTGTCTATGAGTACCATTAGCAATTCTAGATAAAGCTGCTAGAGGTTCTCCTTGGCTACCAGTGCATAATAGACATACATCTTTAGGTTTTAAATGATTAGCTTCTTCTGCAGTAATTATAATATCTTTATCTTTTATATAACCACATTTTATTGCTATTTCAATAGATGTATCCATGCTTCTTCCAAATAGGGCTACTTTTCTTTTATTTTTTTTACAAGTTTCAATAATATGTTTTAATCTATATATATTTGAAGCAAAAGTAGCTATAATTATACGATTATTTTCGTATGTTTCAAATATTTCTCCTAAATTTTCATCAACGACAGATTCACTTAATGATGTTCCTTCTGATAATGCATTAGTAGAATCACTCATTAATAGTTTTACTCCATTTTTCCCAATTTCAGCCATTTTGTGAATATTTGACATTGGTCCAATTGGGGTCATATCAAATTTAAAATCTCCAGTCATAACAATAGTTCCGTTAGGAGTATTAATAGCTATCCCATGTGAATCTGGTATCGAATGAGTTGTTCTAAAAAATTCAATGTTAAAATATTTTGTTTTTACTTTTGTTTCTTCTGTGTATACGTATATATTTTTATATTGTATATTTCTTTCTTCTAATTTTTTATCAATTAATTCTTTAGCTTGGGCTGGAGCATATATTTTAGGAATATTTACTGTTTGAAGTAAAAAAGGTATTCCTCCAATATGATCTTCATGTCCATGCGTAATGAATAATCCTTTAATTTTATTTTCATTTTGTTTTAAAAAATTATAATCTGGAATTACATAATCTATTCCAAGTAAATCATCTTCTGGAAACATTATTCCAGCATCAACTATTATAAGTTCGTTATTGTGCATAACACAATACATATTTTTTCCGACTTCGCCTAGTCCTCCTAAGGCAAATACTTTAGTCTCTATTTCGTTTTTCATTTTTCTCCTTTCTGATTTTAACCGTTAAACAAAAAAAATAATACAAAATATTAGAACTCATCGATGTAATAATTATATAATAAAAATTTTTTTTTTTCAACTTTAATATTAATATTTGACAGATTATATTAATTATGGTATTATATGTAGCAACTGATTTATATGTAGCAAAATTTTATTGAGTTTAAAACTATTTTTAATGAATATGTAGGTAGTTTAATTATTATATATTTCTTATTATGCAACTATTGGTTTTGAATATATATCTTATGGTGATAATAAGGATCATGACTTTGGTGTAATTATTCATAATTTATATAGTTTAAAATACTATGATATTTATGACTATAGAGATAATAAATTTAAATATAGCGATAAATTATCTGAAAGTAAAAAGATTTTAAATTATTTATTAGCAGGAATTAATAAACATGATGAATTAAAAAAGAAATTTGATGAATTACATAAAGCAAATATTTATTTATTAGATAATCCTAATGAATTATTAGCTAAAGTTAAAGCATTACCACAAGAATTAAGTAAAGATGAAATAGAAGGTAAGATAAGATCTTTAAAGAGATTTTAATATACCTTTTTTTTTTATTAAAAAAATGTTATAATCATTATAGTTAAAGGTGGTGCGTCAGTTCGGCGTATAACATATAGTTGGTGGAACCCCAACCTGGTAATTCCTAGCAAGAAGCCAGTAGTTAGCCTTGGAGCCGAAATCGTGAGATTAGGTTTAAGCGTAGGTAAACAAGAATTCGAGCCGTAATGCGAAAGCGTGAAGTTATTGAGCCTCGTTAAAGGATAA
>CALVSZ010000080.1 GCA_944359705.1 uncultured Bacilli bacterium
CAACTCCATCGTTGTCTGCGTCTACTTTATATGTAACTTCTACACTAACATCATCTAGTCCCATTGTTCCTGTTACTGCTGTTGTTGTTGTTACATATCCATCTACTTTTGGTGATTCTACATTGTATGCTTCACCATTTTTGTATTCTTTAACATATTTATCTGCAATTTCTTCTTTTGCTTCATTTACATATGTTATTGTTAATGTATTTGTTTCTTCTGAATCAGCAACTCCATCGTTGTCTGCGTCTACTTTATATGTTGCTTTATAAATAGCATCAGCACTAACTGTAGCTGCTACTTCAGGATTCCATTTGTCAAAAACATAACCACTTCTAATTGGATTTTCAATACTTGGCGTAGACACGCCTACTAATACATTCTCAAACACTTTAATTATATTATCGTTAAAATCAATATAAGTAATTGAGTAATGAGCTTCAGTATCATCATCGATATTATTATTATTTTCATCATTGAACACCTTATATTTAGCATTAGTTAATGAAATATTATAATTTGGATTAGATGCTGTAATTGTAATATCATAAGTACCTGCAATATCTTTATTTGCATCAGTACTAATACTAATATTTAAATTATCTTTTCCATATATAGTTCCAGTTGTTGTATAAGTTAATTCAACTATATTTTCTCCTTTTTCTGAATTTTTATCTTCTGCAATAAAACTAATTTGTGCTTTATTAATTGTAATTGTTCCTTCTATATTTTCTGGGCAATTATAATTATCATCAGTACATGTAAATGTAATTTCTACATCATAGTCTCCAGCATCAACTGGTTTATCAACTGGATTTCCTTCTTCATCCTTATAAGTAATTTCAGGTATTACTGTTTCTGGTAATTCTTCTATTACTATTGGCTCTTGTTCTTCTCCATCATATACAAGTTCATCTTCTTGTGGGAATTCAACATTTACATCATAATTTGCTTTTGTAATAGTATAAATACCATTTATAAATGTTATATTATAGTTTCTATTAGTATAAGTACCTGTTATAGCATATACTCCTACATTAGTACCATTTGCTTTTGTAAGTGTTATACCTGGTAAATATTCTTCTATTACTTCACCATTAGTTATTTCATAAGTTAATTCTTCAAGTGGTTCACCATAAACACTTGTTTTATCGTCTATAGTTACTTCTAGATTTCTTCTTTCTACTACAAAATCTCTAGTAATTGTTGTAGTATTTCCATCATTATCAGTTGCAGTATATGTTACAGTATAACTACCTGCAGTATTTCCATCTATATTAGTAGTTATTACTACTTCTACAGGATTTCCATATCTATCAGTAGCTGTTGCTGTAAATGTTGGTACAGTCTCATATACTAGCATACTACCAAGATTATCTTCACTAATATTTATAGTAGGTGCTACTATATTATTATATATAGTATTTACCGTAATATCTTCCATAACATTAGTAAATCCTCTTGACCAACCACCAAATGCATATCCTGTATATACAGGAGCTTCCGGTGCAGTTGCATCAAGACCTGGTAATACTTCTTCTTCCTTTAATACTCTATTGCCCAAAGTATCAAAGAATGTAACTGTTAATTTATCTTCTTCATCGTCTGCTATTCCATTGTTGTTTAAATCACCTGCATATAATGCTATTACCTTCAAGTCTTCGCGAATATTTGTAAATTTTGTTACTTTAACATCATGATTATCATATAAGTACCATCCAGCAAAAACATAATTTTCATGTTTTGGATCTTCAGGTACTTCTGCGTCTTTTCCAACTTCTACGTTTGTAGAACTTATTAAAGAATCATCAAAACTATCATAAAATTCTACTAGTCTTGTTACAATGCCTTCATCTCGTGATCCACCAGCAAATGTCATTAAGAAAAATAAGCATAGCAAGAAAATCACAAATATGAAGATTCGCTTCTTATTAAACATTTTTTACCTCCCTTTCTCAACCATGGCAATATATTGGTTGATACACTTGTATTATATTATAAAAATTTAGAAAATACAATTAAAAACGCAAGAAAAATCGTATTTTGTTGAAGTTTTTATGCATCATTTTAAAAAAAATAATTAAATTCACCAAATTTGGTAAATTTAATCAACTAACCCAATCTTATTAACAGGCCATATTCTCATAATAACAGAACCAACAATGTTAGAAATTGGTACTAAGCCTAACTCTGAATCTCTACTATCATAAGAGTCCATACGATTATCTCCCAATACCAAATACATATCATCAGGAATTACACCATCAGGGCAATCCTCTATTGGACAAATATCTTCAAACAAAAAATTATTTGTTATAACATCATCTGCTAAAAATGGTTCATTATATCCTTTATCATTTATGTATAGTACTCCATTTATATAATCTACTTTTTCGCCTGGCAATCCAATAATCCTTTTTATATAAGTTTTTTCATTAGAAGATTTTAAAATGATTATTTCATTTCTTTTTAATGAAAATAATTTATGTGAAAATTTTGATACCAAGACTACATCGCCTTCAGAAAGTGTTGGAATCATTGAATTACCTGCAACCGGATGAAAAGCAACTACAAACGTAAAAATTAAAACAATTATTACGAATGCAATAATATAACCCATAAAATCTCTAAAGAATTCTGTAATTTCTCGAAAATCCATATAATCACATCCTTATAAATTCCATATAAATATACCATATTTATCATATAGATTCAATACATTTTAAAATAAAGTATACTTATCGTAAAACTAAATTATTTTTTGACTATAAAATAAATATATGATAATATAAATAAAGAAATGAGTGGTAAAAATGTCTGAAAAGCAAACTATTAATAATTTAAAAACTTTTTTTGATAGCATCAATATTCCATATTGTATTAAAGAATCAGAAAAAATTATCTATAAAAATAAATATTATGATTTAATTAATAATAACCATATTGGGGCAAATATATTTTTATATAAAAATAAATATTATCAAAAAATAGTACAAAATAATATCGTTAATAATAAAGTATATATAATAACATTTTTCTTTGAAGTTAGTAATCTTATGAATCAAATAACAGCTTTAGAAGAAGAAAATAAATCATTAAAAAAAGACTTAATCACAGGACTTGCAACTAGAAGTGAAATAGAAAATTATATAACTACAATTAGAAATGATTCTATTATTGTTATGTGTGATATCGATAACTTTAAAAATGTAAATGATAAATATGGTCATTTTAAAGGAGACAAAGTTTTAAAAAAATTAGGAGAGATTATTAAAGAAAATATAAAATCTGATACTCAAAAAAATTTTGCAGGTAGATATGGTGGAGAAGAATTCTTAATAATATTTGAAGGGAATGATATAAAATATGTAAAAAACAAAACTGAATATATAAATCAACAATTTAATAAATGTGGCATTGTCGATAATCTTAGTTTTTCAGCCGGAATTTCATTGTTTACCAATAATAAACACATAAAACAAGCAATTGAGGAAGCAGACTTAGCATTATACGAAGCTAAGAGAACAGGAAAAAACAAAAGCGTAGTTTACACAGATATATTTAAATTAAATTAAAAACAGGTTGCCTTAAAATCAAATAACAAAAGTTAATTAACTTTTGTTATTTTTTATTTATAAGGAAAGTTCGATTTCAAGAGAAAATATTAAATCCAGAAAAAAGGGCGCAATTATCCTGTACCCATTTTAATTAATTAAAAATTACTCGTGATTTAGTCAATATTTTGATACAGTTTTAAATTTACCACATCTATTACAATAAAGGGCGTGAAACATATCTGGTAACATATTTTATAAGAGCATCAACTGATTTGAATTTAGATGGAGGAGAGTAAACATAGAATCCATCTTTTAAGTTTTTATATAAAGTTCTTTTTAAATTTTTAAATTCTACTGTATTTATTTCTTTGTCTAATAAATCTAAAAGAACTTTCATAAATCTTTTTCTAAAAGCAGCATAAGAAAAGAAGTTTACAGGTACAAAACCATCTTTATTGATTCCACCTTCAAGTAAAATCATATGAATATGTGGATTCCAAATTATACTTCTTCCATAAGTATGTAAGACAGAAATAAAGGCAGGAGTAATATTTTTCTTTTTATTTTTGTTAAAAGCTATTGACGAACGAATGTTTATGATTTATAATGCAAATACAGGTGGTGGTTGAAACATGAAAATATATAAATCTTATAAATTTAGAATGTATCCTAATAAATTCCAAGAAGAATTAATAAATAAAACTATAGGTAGTTGTAGATTCATTTATAACTATTTTCTAGATAAAAAAGTAACTAATGCCTATAATGGAATAAAGTCTATTCCAGAACTTTCAAAAGAAAAAACATTTTTAAAAGAAGTAGATAGTTGTGCTCTTAGAAATAGTGTATTTAATTTAGAAGATGCTTATAAAAGATATTATAAAAATATAGGGGGATATCCTAAATATAAGATAAAAGGAATTCACAATAGTTACAAAACAAATAATATAAAAAATA
>CALVSZ010000081.1 GCA_944359705.1 uncultured Bacilli bacterium
TTATATCATAGTTATTAATATATTAACCAAAAAATGTAAAAAAATAACAAACATTATTTATTTGTTACTTTTTGTTCTCCTTTATAAAAACCACATTTGGGACATGCACGATGTGGTCTAATTTTTTCACCACAGTTTGGACATTCTACTAAACCATTAGCAGTAATTTTATAATGTGTCCTTCTCATGTTTCTTCTAGTTTTACTTACATTTCTAAATGGAACTGCCATATTTATTCACTCCCTTCTCTATCATCTAACAATTTTTGTAAATCACTAAATGGTGAATTATTACTCGCATGAACTTCATCTTCATTAATAAGTCGCCATCCATCACCTTCAAGATTAATGTCCTCATTGGCATTACCTCTAACTTTTGAAGGAATTTCTACTACTATATTTTGCCATAAAAAAGGAAGAATATCAATAGTATTTTGTGTAATTTCTAGATTATTTTCATCATTTTCTACTGTTTCGCCAAAATTTACTTCTATTTGTGATGAAAAATGGTATTCAACGTCCTCCAAAGTTATATCATCAGGTAATATCATTATTCCATCAATTATACCTGTTAGATTAAATAAATCATCACTAATTCGAATAATTTTTCCATTAAAAAAAGTATCTTTTAACTCTTTGATCGGAGTATTTTTGCCATAATCATCATTAAATTTTATTTCCTTATTAATAACTACTTCATCTTGTAAATTTGTACTTAAACTAGTTAAATCAATAATCATAAAAATCACCTGCCACTACATTATATAATATTTTTTTTTAAATTTCAATAAAATTAATCGATTTTAGTATACGAAGTAATTATCCACTTTTCATCAATTTTACTTAAACTAACATTATACTTTGAATAAAATTCTTTAAAATTATCTTTATTTAAATATTCTAAAACGATTATTATATCTACTTTATCTTTTTCAAAAGAAACTATTTCTACTATCTGATTTTCTAATTCTAATAAAGATGGATGCTCATTTTTTAAGCAATATAATTTATTATTTTCTTCAATATAATTATCTTTATCAAGTTTTATTAATGACTGGTCAAAGAAATTTTCTAAATATATTTGTAAATCTTCTAACGATGTAAAATCATTTGAAATATAATAATTTTCCTTTTCTATATCATCAGAAAAATTGTTACCACAATAATAATTAATATTTTCAATGTAATTATATACATTTGAAAAATTATCTTTTATAGACTTAGTTAAGTATTCATAATCAAAATACTCAGTCGTATTATTACTATTATTTTTATTATTAGTTTTACGAAAATTATCATATAACATAAAACATGACATTATAAAAAACATAACAGTTAAAATACACATCCATATTATTAACCCCAAAGTCTTTTTTTTCTTTTTCATACATCCTCCTCTAGATTAAGTATAACATGTATAACAAAATATGTAAATTAATAAGAAAAAAAGAACTAAATTTTATTAGTTCTCAATCTATATTAAACGCGAGTATGCGACTCACGACTAGTATATTTTATTCAAGTAATGATCCGTCATATAATTATTTTGCTTATATTTTTATATAAATATATCTTTTTATTATATTTTATTCTATTTAAATAATTTTATTCTATATAGTACTGCTATTTTTTGTTTTTATTTCTATGATAACCAATTTTTAGCACATCTATATCCAGCAAATTACAATATTGACTGATGAATCTTCCATAAACAAAAACTTACTATCGTTAAATTCAGTATAAATAACATTTAAATCATTATTATCATTGTGTTAAATCGTATATTTCTAGATTATTTTTGATTCTTTTGTTTATTTACTCTTTTTAATACCAGAGTAGGATAATCTTTTTTTGAAAATCCCTTTTCTGACATTTCAATCAAAGATATTTCTGCTTCAGTATCATCCTTAGAATCTATAACAGAACAAAATAAATCATGTTCATCTTTATTGTATGTTCTAACTTCAAATGAATCTGTAGCAGTTTCGTATGCTGTTAAATAAAGATCATTATTTTCAGTATAAACTTCTTCAAATTTACCATCTTTATAATAATAGTAAACACCATCTATACAATAAAAATATTCTCTATAATTATGTTTTTCATGAAACTCATCACAAGGTTTTGCATATGCAGTTATTAATGTATCAACTGGTAATGTTTTTAACAATTTTTCATTGTAATCATAAATGTATGAATGCATTTTATCCTTGAATACCATTATTTCACGGAAGAAATCAATTACATCAAATGTATGATTACTTACAACTTCAACATCTGTTGCTACAATTTTATAATTATGCATTTTAGCCAATTCATATTCATTTCCTTTTTTTAATGCAAAGTAAAGTACTTCAGCATCTTCTAAATTTTTATATTTTCCATATAGTCCCCCAAGATTAACTTCATCATATTCAATTGGTATAATAATTTTACCTAAATGCAATAATCCTTTTTTACTGTTTTTTTCAACTATAAAGTAATATTCTGCTACACCGCTAATACTATCATATTCTGGCTGAATAATTGCATCCCTATGATTACAATCTGGTAATAATAAACCATATTTACCATTTTTCTTAAAAACTAATCCTCTATCCAAATCTTCTATTATTTCACAATTACTAATACTTGGAGTAAATGGTTCAAATGGAGTTACTTTTCCAATATCACATAGTCCATTAGTATATAAAGCAAAATAATTATATCCTAACGAATCTATATCATCATATTTAGGTTCAATAACTTGATTATGATATGAGTTGCCAATGAATAAACCAACTTTTCCATCTTTTTTTAAGTATGATACTCCATAATTTGTTTTTATTTCATCATAATTTGGCGGTAATAATGTCGATACTTTAGCACCTGTTCCTGCCTTACAAATCTCATTATTTATCTCAGAACTTATAATTCCATGTTTACCGTTTTTCGTTATTTTAAAGAAAAATTCCCCATGACAATCATTATAACTATTTCCTTTTTTATACATATATTTTATTTCATCAGAATCTGTTGATAATAATAATTCTTGTGCTTCTGTATTATAAATATAAATTTTGTCGCCTTTTTTACAATATGCAATATTTTTATTATTTTTATCAATTGTAATTGTATCAAAATTACTGCTTGTTTTTTCATCTTCACCAGTACATACAAAATACTTTTGATTATTTTTAGTGTAAACAATAATATTTGGAAATTTCTCAATATTTTCAAACTCTATTGGCGTTACTAAACTAGGAACTGCATTATAACGATTGTGATGGTAAAGCCCTTTTTTACCATTAACTGTTACAACTAAATATATATCATTGTGTTCACTATAAAGTATTTCAACATCATCTAAAGGTATATCAAATATATTTGTTTGTTTTCTACAAGCATGTATATCAAATAAATGTAATTTTCCATCTACTGGTGATTTAAATACTGTAAGTTCGTAGAATTCTTTTACAACTTCCCAATCATCAACGAGTATTTTTTCGTTTAAAGCATCATAAATTCTTACTGTTTTTCTTGATTTCCAATTATTTTCTTTACTTGTTTCTTTTATTTCTTTCACTTGATAATAAAACTTACCATAAGTATCGTAAATAGTATAATAATTATCCATTTCACCAATTAATTGATTTGTTTTAATATTTAACAATCCTGTTTTGCCAGTAACGGATTTTATATAAGCAGTATTATTAATCAATATATCAATTTCATAGGTATTCTTTTCTTTAACAATAGTACTTGTTTTTTTCATTATCTTCTTTCACTTCCTTTAACCTTGATTAATATCATTGAATCATCTTCCTGACTTAACTTAATTAATTTATTTTTATCTATATAGATAACTTTACCACCTTTTGGATTTATTTTAGTATTTCCAAATACAATCCAAATAGCACCAAGTTCTTTATAAGGCATAGATGCTTTACCATCTGTAAAAATTATTTTATTGCTAGCATTTTGGGAAAAGGCATCAACTGCAACATCAAAGGAAGTTCCACCACGACCTACAAACGTAAACTCATCTATATCTTTCATATTTTTTATTTCAGTAAAACCATAAAATTTTGTATCAAAACAACCAACTTTAATTTTAGAAAAATTTAAAATGTTCTTACATTCTCTTAAAAAATTTCTTAAAAGTTCATCGTCAATAGATCCACTTGTATCTAAAACTATTTCAGTTTCACATGACAATAAATATGAACTTTCCTCTAAACTAGCCAACACTACTCCATCTTCTATATAAGCATTTTGGTAAGACCAATCTAATTCAACAATTTCTATTGATTTTTTTAATATTAAAGGCCAATTAATTAATGGATACGATGTACCAACATCATCAAAACTAATACTTTCTTCTAAAGTTTCAGTTCCTGCACCCTTACTACCAATTCCAAAGACTAATG
>CALVSZ010000082.1 GCA_944359705.1 uncultured Bacilli bacterium
ATCTTTTAAAAATAATTAAAATATTATATAATGTTATTGGTGAATAAGTATGAGTGAATATAAAAGTCAAAAAGAATTATATTTAGCGTTAGTACCAGCATTAAATGTAAAAATTCGCAAGTTAAAAAAAATGGGATATTATTACATAAAAAAAGAAGATATTTGGAATTATTTAAAAGAATATAAATGGAGTAAGTCTATTAATTTAGGAATATCTGAGATGGTTAGTGATATTTTTTTGGTTGATGAGCAATTATTAGATTCATATTTAAAAGAAAAAATGAAATACGAAAATAAAGAAATAATTTTAGAATAGGAGTTATTATTATGACATATATAGGTATAGGATTAGCAATTATAAGTTTAATTTTATTTATTAAAATTAAGGGCAAGAAAAGTAAATTGCTTTTAGGAATTATATTTAGTTCGATATTAGTATTTATAAGTATAGTTTCTTTAAAACCATTATTTTCTAAGATGAATTATGGGTTAGATCTGCAAGGAGGATTTGAGGTATTATATGAAGTAAAACCATTAGAAGAAGATCAAGAATTAACTAGTGATATGGTATATAATACTTATAAAGCAATACTTAAAAGAATTGATATTTTAGGAGTTAGTGAACCAGAAATTACTATTGAGGGGGATAATCATATTAGAATAGGCCTTGCTGGTGTTAAAAATATTGAAGAAGCTAGAAATACTATTTCTTCAACCGCTGTTTTATCTTTTAGGGATTCATCAGATAATTTACTTATGACTTCTTCTGTTTTAGGGGGAAATGCTAAAGTAACGACTGATCAGTATGGTAAGCCAGCAGTTAGTTTATCAATTAAAGATAAAGATACTTTTTATGAAGTAACTAATAAAGTAAAAGATATGACTAATAATATAATAGTTATTTGGTTAGATTATGATGAGAATGAAGATAGTTATTTAAAAGAAAAAAATAATTGTGGATCACTTAGTGATTCCAAATGTTTGTCTGCAGCAAGAGTAGATAGAGCTTTTGCATCAGATGTTATTATTCAAGGAAACTTTAGTGAAAAAGAAGCTCAAAATTTAGTTGAATTAATTAATTCTGGGGCTCTTCCTACTAAATTAGATGAAATATCTTCTCGTACTGTTGAAGCATCTTATGGAATGAAGTCGTTAGATGCTACAATTATTTCGGGAATTATTGGATTAATTTTAGTGTGTATAGTAATGATATTTGTATATCACTTTTCAGGAATTATTGCTAGTGTGTGTATTTCATTATATACAGTGTTATCTTTCTTAATTTTTTACTTAATTGGAGGAGTATTAACTCTTCCAGGCATTGCAGCTATGTTATTAGGAATAGGTATGGCAGTAGATGCATCAGTGTTATGTTTTGAACGAATTAAAGAACAACTAAAACGTGGTGTATCTTTAAAAGAAGCTTATGAACTAGGAAATAAAGAGTCATTTTCTAGTATTATTGATGCAAATTTAACTACTATTATTGTGGCTATTATCTTATTTATTTTAGGGCAAAGTTCTGTTAAAGGATTTGCTACTATGTTAATAATCAATATTATAGTAACTGTTGTTATAATGGTTTTCTTCTCAAGATATATTTTAAAGAAATTCGTAGAAACGAAAGCATTTAATAATAAATTGAATTTGTTTATAGGAGTTAGAAAAAAACAAATTATTAAAAGTGATGATGTACATATTCCATTTAAAAAAGTGGAAATATATAAAAAGAGAAAATTACTTTTTGCTATACCTTTAGTTATAATTATGGGATCTATTATAGGTATTATTTTTACAGGATTTAACTTTGGCGTAGATTTTACTGGAGGAACTAATATTACAATTAATATTAATGATAAATTTAATGAAAATGAATTTAAAGATAGTATTTTAGTTGATTACACTTTGAAGAAAGAAGATAAAAATGATAAAAATTATACTTATGTAATTGATGAAGTCTTAACTAAAGATGAAATAAGTGCACTTAATAATAAAATAGTAAATTCATATGATGTTAATACCGATATTTTTGTCGTAAGTCAAATTGTAAAACAGGAATTAACAAAAAATGCTTTATTATCTTTGTTAATTGCTGCAATTGGAATTATTATATACATTAGTATTAGATTTAAATTTAATTATGCTATTTCTGGTGTTATTGCTTTAATTCACGATGTTGTTATGACGATATTGTTCTTTGGATTATTTAATATTGAAATAACATCAATCTTTATTGCGGCAATACTTACAATAATTGGTTATTCAATAAATGCTACAATTGTTACTTTTGATATGATAAGAGATTTATACAATAATAAATTTAAAAACAAAAAGCCTAGTAATAAAGAATTAGAAAATGTGGTAGACGATGCTGTTAGACTTACATTATTTAGAAGCATTTTAACAACATTGACAACAATTCTTCCAGTAATCTCTTTAATGATTTTTGGGGCAAAAGAAATATTAAATTTTAACATAGCTCTATTATTAGGATTTATCTTTGGGCTATATTCATCAGTGTTTATTTCTAATCAAATATGGTTATATTTAGAAAAAAAGAGTATAAATGCTCCTAAGAAAAAAGATGACGATAAAGAATTAGAAGAGTTAAAAGTAAAAGGAATTAATTGTTAAAATTAGTTTCTTTTTTTAGTAAAAAGAGTTCGTAATAGTTAATAATTATATTGGAGAGCAAGAAAGGGTGATATGAGATTTTTAAGAAAATATAATAAAATAATATTAGTTATATTACTTATAATAGTATTAATAACCTTCTTTAGTTTAAAATATATATTGACAACACATAAATCTGTAGTAATTAAAGATAATAGTTTACTTGCTACCTCTAATGAATTAAGCACTAATGATGATAAAAATACAGTAAAAGTTGATATAAAAGGTGCTATAAAAAATCCTGGAGTTTATGAACTAAATGCCAATGATAGAGTAGAAGATGTTATATTAAAATCAGGTGGTATCTTAGATGAAGCTGATATTAGTGTTATTAATTTATCAAAAAAAGTATTTGATGAAATGGTTATAATTATTTACACTAAAGAAGAAGTAGAAAAAATGTTAAATGGTGAAGATGTTATTATAGATAATATAATAACTAATAAGGAAGTAATATTCCCTGATATAAAAAATGATGCAACTATTAATAATACTAGTAGCAGTAATAAAGTAGATGAAAATGAAACTACAGTTAATAAATCTATAATTAATATAAATACGGCTACAATAGATGAATTAGATAGTCTGCCAGGAATAGGTAATAGTAAGGCCCAAAATATAATTGATTATCGTAATATAAATGGTAATTTTGAGACTATAGAAGATATTATGAATGTAAATGGTATAGGGACTGCTATTTATGAACAAATTAAGACATATATTACGGTATAAGATAATAATAATTAGTGTTTTTATACTATCGCTAATATATGCAATTATATATACTAAATGTATAACACATAAAAGTGTTTATGATTTAGAAGATAAAATATTTCTGGTAAAAGTACTAGAAATAAAAATAGATAACAATAAAATAAATATGTTATTAAAGGGAAAAGAACTATTAAAAGCTACATATTATATAGATAATAATAATGGTTTCAATGAAATAAAACTAGGAGATATAATTGAAGTAAAAGGTGTTTTGGAAGAACCATTAAGTAATACTATTCCTAATACATTTAATTATAAAAAATACTTATATAATAAAAAAATATATTATGTATTAAAAGTAGATTCTATTCGGAAAATAGAAAACAATACAAGTATTATTTATTATTTAAGGCAAAAGATATCTAATCGAATAAATAAAATTTCTAAGACCAGCTCTTATTTGCAAACTTTTATTTTAGGCGATAAAAGTTATTTAAATGAAGAAGTATATAATACTTATAAAGATAACGGAATATCACATTTATTTTCAATTTCAGGTATGCATATTAGTTTAATAACAACAGTATTATTTTATATTATAAAACGTATATCTTATAATAATTATATAAATTATGGTATCGTAATTTCTTTATTAATTTTATATACTTTAATCCTTGGAATGATGGCTTCCATATTACGTACTATAATAATGTATATTCTATTTGCGATAAATAAATTATTAAAGTTAAATATAAGTGATATTCAGTTAATGCTTTTAGTATTAATTATTGCAATTTTAATTAATCCTTTCATTATTTATGATATTGGATTTCAATATTCCTATGTTATTAGTTTTTCTTTAATTATATTAAAAAAAAGATTAAGTAAAATAAAAAAATATTTTTTTAAAAGTTTATATATATCATTTGTTGCGTTTATGGTATCTTTTCCTATAACTATTTATAATTTTTATCAAGTTAATATTATATCTATTCCATTAAATTTAATTATGATT
>CALVSZ010000083.1 GCA_944359705.1 uncultured Bacilli bacterium
GGTCTAGATAAACTCACTTTCGTTCGCCCTTGATTTTTTTCTAATTAACTTCTTTTTTTATGATGTCTACCGATTGGTGTTCACATCATAAAAGAATTGAATTATCAATTCTTTTTATTATTTAATTTTGTAATTAATAAAAAATATCTATAATTCATCATATCTCTATTTTATATGAGTATACTTTAATGGAAAGACAAGAGGTGAATGATGAAAAAAATATTTTTATTCTTAATATTAGGAGGTTTAATTTTTACTGGATGCAGTATTAAGAAAAAAGATCCCTTTGAACAGTTTTCTAAAAAATTAGAGAACATAAATAGTTACTATTTAGAGGGTTCAATGGATATTATTAATAATGAAGATATTTATACTTATGATGTTAAAGTATCATATCAAAAAGATAATAATTATAAAGTAGAACTTACTAATATATCAAATAATCATAAACAGGTAATTTTAAGAAATAGTGAAGGAGTTTATGTGGTTACACCATCTTTAAATAAAAGTTTTAAATTTCAAAGTGATTGGCCACATAACAATTCTCAAGTATATTTATTAGAATCTATAATTAGTGATTTAGAAATAGATGAAGAAAGAAGTGTCCAAGAAAAAAGTGAGGATTATATTTTAACATCTAAAGTTAATTATCCAAATAATAAGAAATTAGTAAAACAAAGTATAACATTAGATAAGAATTATGATATAAAAGAAGCTAGTGTATTAGATGAAAATGGTAATGTTCAAATTAAAATGACTTTTAATAAAGTGGATTTAAAATCTGAATTTGATAATAATTATTTTAATTTAAATACATTAATAACAGAAAAAGAAGAAGTTAAAGATAATGATTCATCTAATGAAAGTAATGAAAATAGTGAAGAAGGAAGTACTCAATCAGAAGAGAGTACTGCTACAATAGATGATATTATCTATCCAATGTATTTGCCTACTAATACTTATTTATCTAATCAAGAAAAAATAATGATGGATAATGGCCAAAGATTAATTTTAACATTTGAAGGAGATAATCCATTTACTTTAATTGAAGAAACCGTGGGGTATAGTGAAGATCATGAAATAATTCCAACATTTGGAGAACTAACACAACTATCTGATACTATTGGCGTTGTTAATGATAATTCTGTTAATTGGTTTAGTAATGGTATTGAATATTATGTTGTAAGTGATACTATGGCTTCTTCTGAACTATTAGATATAGCAAGAAGTATAAGTGTTTTACCAGTATCAAAATAAAAAGACTAGGATTTCTAGTCTTTTATTCTTCTTCAGTTATTTCAATATCATCATATATTGTATCTAAAACTTCTAGGTTAGGTAGTTCGATTTCTAATGAATATGCATCAATATAGTTTCCTTTCATCATGAAAGAAGTATATACAGTGCTTTTTTCTTTTATTTTAGTATCAAATATTGGATTGAATGTCATTATTTCGTTATGGTCTTTATCGTAAACTTTAGCGATGTATTCTCCAATAATAATTGGTGTTTCATAATTATTAGTAATTTCTAAAGTAACCATAGTTGATTCTCCATCATAAGTGTATTTTATATCTTTAAATGAAACGTTATTTACTTCTTTATCAGATATTACATTTTCATTTGTATTTTCAATAATGTTTTCGTTATTATGACTATTATTATTTGTGTTTCTTGAATTTATATATATAATAGAAACAACAATAAGAGAAATAATAGCAACAATTAATATTATTAAAACTATTAAATTTTTCTTTTTCATAAACTCCTCCTAAGTTAAATTATAACATTTATTATTATAATAAGTACCTACAGCACAATAATTAGTACACCTTTTATCAGCATCACTTTTGTTATTATAAGCAGTATCATTAGTTAAGCTACAAAAATATTTTGTAGTTGTTTTTGGCGTATCTTTAGATGTTTTAGTACAAGCATTAGTTGCATCAGTTTGATTATTATATTGATTACTATCATATGAACATGTATATTTTGTTTTAGTACCAACATCTCCATATACAGTTCGATAACAATTATTGCAACTTTTTCCACTTATACTACACTTACAAACTCTAGTAGCACTTTTACTACAGTAATTAGTACAACTAACAGTTTGTGATGAAGTAGCACCAAGAGACGAACAAGATCCACTCTTGGTTGGGGATCCGCACGAATAACTGTCTTTAGAAAATCCAGAAGGACAACCATTATTTGTATAGCTCCATGAATCAGCTTTCCAAACTAATGGGTTTCCAGTACACAAAAACGTTATAGTACCACGTCCACCTTGGGTAGTTTTACACGTACTTCCTGATAATGATCCACTAGAGCAACTATAACTATACGATTTTGTTCCATCAACAGTATCAGTACAAGCATTACTAGCTTGGGATTCAGTACTATATTCTTTATTATTATATTCACAAGTATATACGGTTTTAGTACCAACTTCTCCAGTTTCTACTTTAGTACAATTATTAGTGCCATTATTTAATTCGTCCATAGAATTATATATATTATTTGGATATAAACTACAAGTATAAAAGTTTTTAGAAGAAGTAGAACCATTTTCAGCGTTATTAATAGTTATGTTTTTAGAGCTTGTTGTATTTTTATTTCCTGCTTCATCCTCAACAACTATTTTAAAATCAAAACTATTTCCCATTAAATTAGTTGCATAAGTAATACTTCCATTATTAAGAGTAATACTATTATTATTGCCATCAATTAAATCATATTTAATATTTTCTTTTGAAGTTATATTATCAGTAGAACCATTTACATTTAAATTACTATAATCATTAGATAATTTAATAGTCGTAGGAATAGTTGGTTTAACAGTATCGATATTAAGTTTCTCAGTACATACTGCATTTCCATCTGTTCCATCTATTCCAACTGGAGTAACACATACTTCCATATTTTTCCCATTATCACTTAATGTATAAGAAGGTTGTTTGTTATTTGTAGATATTGTCTCACCATTTAACGTATATTTATAGTTTTCAATTAAATTTTCATCACTTGGTATTACTTTAATATTAACTGCAGATATATACCAATTATCATTGCCTTTATCCCCTGATACATCAACTGTAATAGTAGCATACTTAGAACCACATATACTTCTATTCTCAATATCATTAAATGAAACATCAATAATTGTTTTAGAATTAATATCACGAGTAACGGCAATAATAGTATCCGTTCTCAATTCTTGTCCACTTTCATATTCTAAATCACCTATATTTTCTTCTTTTAGATATCCAGTATCAATTAATTGCCCAACAGTGGTACATGCTCTTTCTACTTTAATTTCATCATTTTCTTCCTTTATACTTGACCAATATTTAGAATTAGTTTTAAATTCCTCAATATAAGTTCGTCCTGTTTCCTTTATATTAGTAAGCGATATTTGGGCTTGTTTTTGTTTAGAACTATCGACTATTTTAGATACAATAAAAACCGTAGCTACCGTTAAAATGCTTACAATAGCAATAGCTCCAAGTACTTCTACTAAAGTAAAACCTTTCTTCTTTTTATCTTTCAATTTAATCACCTCTACTATAATAATTTTATCAAATTATTTTACATAAGTAAATAAAATAATTGTCAATATTTATCTATTTAATACTCAAATAAAAATTAAATATAAAAATAAAATGTAGTAGGGAGGATATTTATGATTAATGGTTTATCTAGTAAAGAAGTAATTGAAAAAAGAAAAAAATATGGTACTAATGAAATAAATAATTATAAAAAAAATAGTTTTTTTCATCTTTTCATTGAGTCATTAGCAGACCCTATAATCAAAATACTATTAATTGTTTTAGCTATAAAAACTCTTTTTTTAATAAGACACTTTGATATATTTGAAACTTTAGGAATAGCAGTTGCTGTTTTAATTGCTTCATTAATATCTGCAATATCTGAATATGGAGGAGAAAAAGCGTTTATTAGATTACAAGAAGAAGCTTCAAAAATTAAGTGTCGTGTTAAAAGAGATGGTAAAATAAAAGAAATATTAATTGACGATGTAGTAGTAGACGATATTGTAGTATTATCTTCTGGAGATAAAATACCTGGTGATGGTATTATTATATCAGGTAATATTAGTGTTGATGAATCAATGTTAAATGGAGAAACTAAAGAGCAATATAAGGAACCTAATATAAATAATATTTCTAATGAAAAAAATATTGTATATAGAGGAACTATAGTTTATGAAGGAAATGCTTATATGTTAGTAAAAAGCGTTGGAATGAACACTGTTTATGGTAAATTAGCATTAGAACTTCAAGAAAAAAGTGGACCTTCTCCTCTTAAAATAA
>CALVSZ010000084.1 GCA_944359705.1 uncultured Bacilli bacterium
GGCAAACTATTTCAAGTGGAGGTTTGCTTTTTTTATGTTTTCTTCTTGTTAGGTTGCGGACGTAGTCTGCCATATGTAATAATATTTATTTAATAATTTTATTAATAATATCAACAGCATATTTAATTAGTAATTCATATCAAACATTCTTATACTTTAATTTTTAAAGGAGGATCTAATGAAAGAAAAAACATATTTTATTGGGTATTTTACCCTTATATATTTATTAACAATATTTTTTATTAATTTATTTTCACCTTCTTTAAATTTTTCAGAAGAAGAGAATAGGCCACTTGCAAGTAAACCGGAGATGAATGTTAGTAATGTTACTGATGGTAGTTATTTTACTTCTTACAATAAATATATTGAAGATCAGTTTTGGAATAGGACAACTTGGAAAAGTTTAAAAACTAATATTGAAAAAAGAATTGGTCTTAAAAAAATAGATAATATATATTTTGGTAAAAATAATAGATTAATTGAAGAAGTAGTTATTCCTAATGATGAATTTATAAATAGAAGAGTAGATAATATAAATAAATTACAAGAATATTATAGTGAATTAAATATGGATTTTGTTCTTATTCCTAATAAAGTAGGAATATATTATGATGAAGTAAGCTCTTCTAATAAACAAAAAGAATTATATGATGATTTTATTGGTAATTTTGATAATGATTTAATTAAAGTAAATTGTTTTGATATATTATCTTCTCACAAAGATGAAAATATTTTCTATAATACAGATCATCATTACACATCTTTAGGAGCCAAATATATTAGTGAGAGTTTATATAATAAAGAAAACATAGAGTATAGTGAATATACTGTAAATAATCATTTTATTGGAACTAGTGCTAAAAAACTTGCTTATTATAATATTTATGATACTGTAAATATATATGTACATAATGAAGAAGTATCTTACTATTTAACTTATAATAATGACGAAACTGAATATACATCTATATATGATAGTAGTAAACAATATAGTAATGATTCCTATGAAATATTTTTCGGAGGAAATAAAAGTATAATTGATATAAGAACAAACTCAGAAAGTAAGAGTAAACTTTTATTAATAAAAGATTCTTATGCCAATAGTTTTATTCCATTTATATTAAATAATTATCGAGAAATTATTGTTATAGATCCAAGATATTATCATGAAGATATTAATAGTTTAATTAATGATAAACAAATTACTGATATAATGCTTTATTATAATATGAATACATTTTTTGAAGATACATCTTTAGATGATATGATAGAAAATATAAAATTATAGACATTTTGTTAAAATTATGATATATTATTATTGCAATTGATTATGTCAAGTGCTGTAATATTATAATAAATATTGCATAAAATATAAATGCTACTATGTAGCATAAAAAAAGCGGGTGAAGCCAGCCCTAAATGGCAGCTAAAAAAGTGAGTGAAGCCAGCCCTAAATGGCAGCTAAAAAAGTGAGTGAAGCCAGCTCTATAAGTGGCAGCTAAAAAAGTGGATTAGAGAGCACACTCTAATCCTTTTTAAATAAATATAAATTTCAAATGGGGGATATAGATGTATAAAAGTTTTAAAATAGTAAAAGTAGATTCTAAATATTGTGATTATTTAAGACAATATGATAATAAAGTTTCTTATAATGCAGGTACTAAAGATTTAAGACCATTTATTGGAGTATTATTTATGATAGATAAATGTGAATATTTTGCTCCATTATCTAGTCCCAAACCTAAACATAGTAAATTAAAAAATACCTTAGATTTAATAAAAATAGAAAATGGGACTTATGGAGTAGTTAATTTTAATAATATGATACCTGTTATGGATAAAAACTATGTCATTTTTGATTTAAATAAAAAAACAGAAAATAGAGCAGAAAATTTTAGATTAGAATTATTAAGAAATCAGTTAAGATGGTTAACTGCCAATAAAAAAGATGTTAATACTAAATCAAAATTATTATATAATTTATATAAAAGTAATAAATTACCTAAAAATGTAAAAGATAGATGTTGTAATTTTCCTTTATTAGAAGAAAAATGTAGAGAGTATAATAAATAAAGATATTGCTCATAAAAGGAACTCATAAAAGGAACAATATCTTTTAATTTATATAAATTAAAGTATAGCAGTAGTAAATGTAATTTCGTATTTACAATTATCTTCTCCGATCATAAAAGTCATAATATTTTCTATACTATAATCAAATTCAGCAGGAATAGTTAATACATTATTTAAGAAAGTTACTCCTTTAGGTAAGGCGGAAGTTGAAGTAACTACTACATTAGGGTTAGTAACAAAAGTAATTATGTTTTCTTCTTTATTACCAGTAAAGATATATGTATTAGGTTCTGTACCATCTTTTATAATTCCTCCTCCAACTATATCAAATGTTAGGGCAGAAGGAACACATTCACAATTATCGCATATACAATTATTGAATAGTTCTAGTTTACCTTGAAGAACTGTTTCTAATCTAGTAATAGAGTTAACCATAGATTTTACAGAATCGTTAACTTTTAATAATTCATCAGTATTTTTAGCTAAAACTAAAGCAGCCTGAATTTTTTCACCTTCAGCATTTAAAATATGAGATAAACCAGTTTGTTGTAAAGCAACAGAAGCAATTATATCACTTACTGCTTCACATCTTTTTACACCACTAGGTTTAATTATGGGCATTGACATTTATTGTTTCATCTCCTTTCGTTATATACTATGAGGGATATTATTTTTTGAAAGGGCATATACTTATTTTCATAACATTATTTAAAATTCATATATTTTATTAGGTGGTATCATATGAAAAAGATATGTTTAAATACTAATTCAGAATATACAGGATTTTATATTAATGAAGATAAGTTTATGTTTTTAAATAAAAATGGGATAGATAAATATGATAATAAACTTAATTATATTAAAACTATTTACTTAGATGATGAATATAATAGTATTTCTTATAACGATAAAGTATATTTAAGTAAAGATAATAAATTATATGTAAAAGAAGATAATGTTAATTTAATTAAAGAAGTAGAAAATAACATTAATTCATTAAATTTTTATCAGAGTAAATTAATTATAACTAATACTAATATTTATATTTTAAAAGATAATATTGAACAATTTTTAGATAATAATGTTATAAAATCTTTATTAAAAAATAATGTAAATAATAAAATATATTGTGCTACTCATATTAATAATAATGTGTATGTAGTATATAACAATAATAAAAAAGTATATATTTCTAGTATATATAATTACAAGATAATTGCTAATAAATATTTTTTAGGAGAAAATATAGAAGTATATAATACATATTATTATCAAAATAAATTATATATATTAGTAAAATCTAATAATAAAATGTATTTATATGTAATTTTAGAATATAAGCACTATAATAATTGTTTAGAACTTATAAAATGTTTATGTTCTTGTAATTATAATGATATACCAACTTCTATTGCTATGATTGAAAAATCAATTGCTAAAATATTAGATATTGAAGCTAAAAAAATTCAAAAGATAATATCTATAACGTGTAATGTTGATGAAATATTAAAAGTTAATGATTCTGTAAATGAAATGATAAAGAAAATAACTTTATTAGAGCAAGCATTATGTTCTAAATTAGAAATATATGAAAAGATAATAAGAGAAAATAGTCATTAAACTATTTTTTTATTTTACATACTTATTTTTTTATTGTATAATTATATAGAAATAGGAAAGGTGATAGAATGGAAAAATCAAAGGTATATTTTACAAAAAATATAGATAGTGAAAGTTTAGTTAAAATGTATGAAGTTTTAAATAAAGAATTAAAAGGAAAAGTTGCTGTTAAATTATCAACAGGAGAAGCCGGTAATAATAATTATTTACATCCAGAATTAATTAAAGACTTAGTGCATAAAGTAAATGGTACTATTATTGAATGTAATACAGCATATCCTGGTAAGAGAAATAGTTATGAAGATCATTTAGAAGTAGCTAAAGAACATGGATTTTTAACTGTAACTGATGTAGATATAATGGACAAGGAAGGTGACATAGAACTTCCTGTAAATGGTGGGAAACATTTAAAAGTAAACTATGTAGGAAAGAATTTGTAATTAATATTTATAAATGTCATTGAATAAAAAATAAGGAAATTTGTCATAATACTAATGGTGATAAAAATG
>CALVSZ010000085.1 GCA_944359705.1 uncultured Bacilli bacterium
TCATCTGTTGTTAATTTTCTAATAGTATCCGTATCAAAATTCATCCATGCTTCTTGAATATCTTTATATATATTAAACGCTTGATGTTTAAATTCTTCTATTTTTACACTAGAATCAAATTCATCAATTTTACTTTGTTCAATATCATTATATCCAATAATACAATATTTATCTTTCTTTTTGTTATTTTTAATTTTAAATGAGTTTTTATGTTTGTTAATGCTTTCTAAAGCAGGATTCTCTATCGGAGGTATTCCTTTGTAACTTTTACTTTTTTTAGACTGTTCAACTGTTATAATTAATGCTAATAATATAAATGTTGCAATACTAAAGATAGGGCCAAAGACACCACCACCTGAACTTGACGAATGACTAGTAGAGCTCCAAGAATCATATCCACCTGAAGAACTCCATCCTCCACCAGAATCATAACTTGAATCCCAACCAGAATCTGCTTTTGAGATAATTGGAGGCAATAATATTAATGATATGATTAAACAAATTCCAGTAATTTTAATTTTTTTCTTCATATATTACCCCTTATAATCTTTAACATCTTCTAGTTTTACACTAACAAGTTTACTAACTCCTGATTCTTGCATAGTAATACCATATAAAATATCAGCAAATTCCATTGTCTTTTTTTTATGAGTTATTAAAATAAATTGCGTCTTATCTTTATATCTATTTAAATAATTACCAAATGATTCAACATTAGCATCGTCAAGTGCTGCTTCAACTTCATCTAATAAACAAAATGGAACAGGCCTTACATTTAAAATAGCAAATAATAAAGAGATGGCAGTAAAAGTCTTTTCACCACCCGATAAAAGACTAATACTTTGTAAATGCTTACCTGGAGGTTCAGCTTTTATGTCAACACCAGTTTCTAACATATTTTCAGGATCAGTCAAAATAAGTTCAGCATTACCACCTTTGAATAATTCTTTAAATACAATTTTAAATTCTTTTCTAATTTCTTCAAATGTATTACTAAATTTATCTATCATTACTTCATCCATTTCTTTAATTATTTCTAACAAAGTATCTTCAGCATTTTTTAAATCATTTCTTTGATTATTTAAAAATTCATATCTACCGCTAACCCTTTTATATTCTTCAATAGAAGAAACATTAACTTCTCCAATTTGTTTTAGTTTGCTTTTTAATTCACTAACTAACTGCCTTGCTTCTTCATCTTCTATATTTAATTCAAAATTTTCTTTAGCATATTCAAAAGTAATATTATATTCTTCATTTAAGTTAAGCAATAAATTATCTAATTTAACATCAATTCGATTAACTTTTATTTCTAAGTTATTTACTTCTTTTTCCATTCTATTGATAAATAAGGTGCTTTTTTTGTTATTTTCTTCTAATTCCAAAATGTTATTTTCACATTTTTCTCTATCCATTTTTAATTCATTAATAATAGTATTAATACTGTCAATATTATCTTTTACTGAATAATAATTATTTAATAGTTCTTTCTGTTTTACATCAACATCATCACTACTTATATCCTTTAAATCTTTAATTTCTTTTACAATATTATCATAATTTATATTACATTCTTTTAATATAGTTAGTTTGTTATTTTTTAAATTATTATTATTACTATTTTCTAAACGACTATTGTATATCTTCGTTTCTAGTTCATTTATTTTATTATCTAGTTCTTGTAATTCTAAACTTAATGTTTCATTTTTCCTCTCTATAACACTTAATTCTCTCCTAGCATCTTCTAACTCATATTTCTCTTTAATGACATTATTAGAAACTAAAGACCCACCAGTTATAGACCCACCGACATTAACTACTTGACCATCTAGAGAAACAATTCTATATCTTCTATTTACTTTTTCACTAACACTATTAGCAGTATCTATATTATTGGTAATAATAACGTTGCCTAATTGATTTTCAATAATATTAGTATATTTCTTATCATATTTTACTAATTTATCAGCAGTACCAATTACGCCAGGAATACTATTAATAATATTTTTAACATCAACAGGAATTACTCTTCCCATAATAACGTCAAGCGGAAAAAAAGTTGCCCTTCCTAATTTATTTTCTTTTAAATAATTTACAAGTTCTTTAGCAACTGATGTGTTTTCAACTACTAAATACGATGAAGCACTTCCCAACGCAGTTGATATAGCAATACTGTATTCGCTATCTACATCAACAAGATTACCAATAATATTATGTACTCCAATAAATTTTGGATTGTTAAGGATATTTTTAATACTATTAGGTACTGAAGCATTATTATTAATATTATCTTCTAAATACCCAATTTTATATTTTAAATTTACTATTTCCCTATTGTTAGAAATAAGTTCATTATTAATATCATTTTTCTTTATTTTAAAATCATTATATTTTTTTAAATGATTATTAATTCCTTCGTTTATAACATCTATTTTCTTATTTAATAAATTTATTTCATTATTAATATTATTAATTAAATTATTTTGTTTTAATTCTTCTTCTTTTAAATTAAATAATTTATTAGTAATATCAGCATCTACAGATACATATTTATTTCTTTCTTTAAATACTCTTATATCAGCATCAATTTTTTCTAATTCTTTGGTTTTTTCTATTAATTTATCTTGATTTAAAGTGATCTTATCGTCTATACTTTTAAGTTTATTCTTTTCTTTTAATAATTCAATATCATAATTACTATTATTATTAGATTGTTTGATAATTTCATCATTTAATTCGTCTATTTTCTTTTTACTTTCCTTATATTCATAACTTAAAGTTTCTATATCTTTAGCCATTAATGCAACTTCAATTTCCTTTAATTTGGTCTTAGTATCTAAATATATAGTTGCTTTTTCACTTTGCTTTTTTAATGGTTCTAAATTTGTTTCTAACTCTAAAATAATGTCATTAACTCTATTTATATTTGAATTCGTTCTTTCTAATTTCCTTATTGCTTCTTCTTTTCTTCTTTTATACTTTAAGACTCCTGCAGCTTCTTCAAACATAACCCTTCTATCTTGCGGTTTTGCCAATATTATTTCATCTATTTTCCCTTGAGAAATAATATTAAAACTTTCTTTAGAACCACCAGAATCTGTTAAAAGTTCTATTATATCTTTAAGGCGGCATCTTTCATTATTAATAAAATACTCGTTTTCGCCACTACGATATAAAGTTCTTTTTATAGATACCTCGTTATAATCAATCGGAACAGTTTTATCACTGTTATCAAATATTAAACTAACAGTAGCACTATTTAATGGTTTTCTACTTTTACTTCCAGAAAAAATTATATCAAGTGAATTATCTCCCCTTAATGATTTAATCGATTGTTCTCCTAACACCCATCTAACAGCATCCACTACATTAGACTTACCACTACCATTTGGCCCTACTATTCCATTTATATTCGGACACAGTTCAATATTAATTTTATCTGCAAATGATTTAAATCCATATGCTTTTATTTGTTTCAAATACATTGTAATACACCTACTTGCTATTTCTATGTATTAATTATACCTTATTTTAAAAAGAAAAGAAAGCCATTTTACAACGACTTTCCTACTTATTTATCAATTTATCGTAAGAATATTTTAAAATTTTATTATATCGTTCTTTCAGCATTTTTTTATAAAATAATTTTCTAATTTCTGATATTTCACTAATATTGTCAATAAATTCATTTATTTTATTTAAATTTATTTTGGGAAATATCCTAAGTAATGCCTCATTACATAAATCGTTTTCTAAATTAGATATATAATTATAACAATTATTCTTGGCATCATCTCTCTTTAACTCCTAATTAGAGCGAACGTATA
>CALVSZ010000086.1 GCA_944359705.1 uncultured Bacilli bacterium
AACACTTTTTATTTTGCAATACTTTTTCCAAAATTTTAGGATAAATACTGACTTTTCGTTAGAAATTTGGTACAATTTAAGTGTGATAGTTATGGTGAAAAAACGATATTTTATATTATGGGGAGTTATTATATATTTAATATGTATGGCTAGTTTTAGGGTGTCTTATGCTTATGAGGGAGATAAAAAATTAGTTTATAGTAATAATAGAGATATTTTAACTAATGAATTAAAAGATTACATTGATAAAATTGATAATTCACTTGTGCCTAATGCAACTTTTACATATTCTGATATTCTTATTAATAATTATGACTCTCTTGTAAATTTTGCTAGTAATTATATATATTTAAATAAGAATAGGTATAATGAGGATATAGTTTATAAAGATTATATACCTTATGTTTCCAAAGAAGTTATTTATGATATTACAGAAAATTATTTTAATGTTAAATATTTTTATATAGATGATTTTATTGAGATTAAATCGTTATCTACAGAATTTGAACTAGAAATAATATCTATTAATTATATACAAGTAGATGATAATAAAATAAAAGTAAATGTGATATATGAAAATAAAGTTGAGTATAATTATATCTTTATATATGACAGTAGTAATAATATGTATTTATATAATATTGAGGTAATATTATGAAAATAATTAAAATAGCATGTTTGATAATTATAACATTATGTAGTTATATAGTATTTATTAGTATTTATAGGGATTATAACGATAAAATAATTAGAAATATTGCTTACAAAGATAAGATAGCAGAAAATAGTATTACAGATTCATTGATAGTGTCCCTAGAAGAAAACAAAGATAATTTAGAAGAAAAGTTAGAAAACGAATTTAATATAAAGTTAGATGAAGACATTGATAATTTAATCAAAGATGACAGTTTAACTGCAACTGATCAAGAAAATTTATATAATGAATATTCTTTATTATTAGAAGAAGAAAAAAATTTAACTGAAGAACAAGAGATATTAAAAAATCAATACGATTCTTTACTAAACAGTACTTTAAATGATAATAATAAAGTAGATGATAAAATTATTAATGGCGTTCCTACACTACTTCAGTATCCAAAATACCCGACTGGATGTGAATCAGTTGCTCTTACAATTCTTTTGAATTATTATGGGTATAATACTACTCCAGATAATGTAATTAGTAAATTAAAATTAGGATTATATCCGTATAAAAAAGATGGAATATATTATGGAGGACATCCTGAAATAGAATTTATTGGAAACCCTTATGAAAAATTAAGCTATGGTGTATATGAAAATCCAATTTTAGATGTTGCTAAGACATACAATAGTAATTTTGTATCGGGGACAGGTAAGAGTTTAAAAGAATTATTAGATTTAGTAGATAAAGGGATTCCATCTTTAGTATGGGTTAGTATTAAGATGCGTGTTCCTTATGTAAGCACTAGCTGGATATATGAACCAACCGGAGAAACTATTTACTGGAAGAGTGGGGAACACGCAGTAGTTTTAATTGGATATAATGATTCTAGTGTAATTGTTTCCGATCCTGATACTGGTAATATTAATTATTATAATTATGATGTTTTTAATAATAGATATGAATATTATGGGCGAAAAAATATTTATTTAGGTGGTTAAATGAAAAAAGTATTAACAATAGGCAGTATATTTTGTATTATTAGTTTTGTAGTAGCAAGTATTTTCTTAAACTTTAAAACAAATGATATAAAAATGGAAAATGAGAAATTAGTTAGTTTATTAAATGATTATGACAATTTAGTTAAAAAATTAGACGATTACGAATTATTATACCAAAAGTTAAATAGTCAAAAAAACGAAAACTTAAATATACAAAATAATATTGAAGAAATAAAAAAAGAAATTAAACAATTAAAGATTAATATTAATGATTTAAAAAATAAAATAAAAAATTTAGCGTAGCTATGCTATTTTTTTTTAATATTTGTATTGGAAAAATAAAAAAACTATGCTATAATTTATACATGCACGTGTGGCGGAATGGTAGACGCGGCAGACTCAAAATCTGCAGAAGTTTTACTTCGTGGGGGTTCAAGTCCCTTGACGTGCACCATAGGGAAAATAGTCGAGCTAATCGACTTCTATATATGAAAGGTTAATTTTGATTAACCTTTTTTGATTGCTCAAATAATTTTTATTTTCTTTTAATAATATTATCTTTGTTAATGAGTCTGTAAATAATTTTGCGTAAATAGAATCTCTCCATGATAAAATATAATAAAGGAATGGAGAGATTTTATAATGAGTAAAGAAAAACAGCAATTGAAAAGAACTGCTAAGATTATTATAAGAAAAATATGAATTAAATGGTGTAAAAGATTATCAATAATTAAAACCATTATTTCATTTTTCTATATCTTTTCATAGCTTTTTCATATTGTTGTTTTGTAAGAGGTGGAACAGTTGTCCCTGCAAAATTGGTATAATTTTCACGTATATTCTTACATTTATGATCAGTTTGCTTGCATAAACTATACTTGTTTAAACCATATACCTTTGCTTTGATTGATAGATATGACATTTAATCACCTCCTAAATTTTAATCCTTAAGAAACTATATTTGTACTTTAATTCGTGTTATTTTTTAGATCTTTAAGTTTTTTAATTGGTTAATTACCAGTTTAATTCTATAATTATAGTAAATTTATTTAATATTTATAAGAAAATTTGATATTGGTATTATAACATTTTTAAATTTATATTTCAATGTATTAAACATGCAATTCTTAAATGCTCGTGTGTTTATCCTGCTTTATTAGGAGTTTTTTTTCTTTTATAAAGGTATTTTATGCTATAATATTTTAAAGGGAGGTTAATAATGAATAATTTTATAGAAATTTTAAAATCATGTAATTTTGACGAAATTAATAAATACAAAATAACTGCTGAAGATATTCAAAAATTTTCTATATGTTATCAAGAAATTTTAACTTTAGTTGGTAATTATGCAAATGCAACAAGTGGAAGAAAGAAAATAGCAGAAGATATTAGAAATAGATTAGAATTTATTAATAAATTTTTATATCATTTAACTGGTGATATTAATAAATTAAGCTCAGAATTTGAATATGTTGAACGCTTTATAAGTGATTTTCAAATGGCAATGAGATTATTTTTGAGATTAGCAAATGTAGATAGTAATAATTTTATATTAAAAAAAGTTTCTTATACTAATTTATTTTCTTTTGAAAGAAGATATGATGATAGAGAACCTGAACTAACTTGTGATAATGTTTGGATTATCGGAGAAAAAAATGCCCTAGATAACATTGATGAAGAGAAAATATATTTTGGAAGTGAACTTGCATCTATTACAAATAATATTCTTAAGCAGGGACATTCTTTAATTGTAGTAACCGATTCTTATTATGAAAATAATGTTAAACCTTGGTCTTATGACTGTAATAAATTTCAAAAAATAAATATTGGTGTAAGTAATTTGTTTAGCAGTATTTCATGTTATTTATATAATGATGAATTAAAAATAGCTGTTAATAAATTTATGACATTTATAAAAGAAAATGGAGCAGATATAAAAGGAATTGATGAAGAACAACTATTTAATGTTATAAATTTGGGTAAAAGTAATCCTAAAAAATTATCTATAAAAAAGAATTAAAGATTTGAAATGCACCCCTTAAAGTAGACATTAATAAAAAAGAGTTAAGGGTTGTGGTATAATACACCTCCGAAAGGAG
>CALVSZ010000087.1 GCA_944359705.1 uncultured Bacilli bacterium
CTATTTCCTCTTTTATTAATAATCTAGATCCTACACTTTGAAAATTGTGTCCTCTTCTATGTGTTATCATTTGTTTACCCCCTATATTAACAAAGGGTGTATAATATAAGTTTGTGAGATACTACTTCCCAAAACTGTGTGGAGGTTTCACCCTTAGTATTCCACTTTTAATCAGTACAAAACTTTAACATATACACCCTAATTTATTTAAACCTAATTAAAGGTTAAATACTATTTTATATTGTTTTTGACTTTAGTAGGTATATAAGATTTTCTTAAAAAGTGCGTAGTTAATTTAATAATTTCATCAGCTCTTTTACCAGCATATACTTCATGGGTAACATTATCAAAAGTATAATAATATACACACTTAGAATTAATATTATTATATACATAATCTGATCCTTCAGTAGGAACAAATCTATCATCATTACCATGTATTATTAAAGTAGGACAAGATACCTTTTTGGGATCATCAGAATGTTCTTTAACTAATTTCATAAATTCTATAGAAGTATTAATAGGCATTTTAAACATTTTTGATATAACAGTTTCTAGTGAGTAAGTTTTAACCATATCAGGAGCTTGTTTTAAACTAGATAATAGATTAAATTTATTATTTTTAAAAGTTAAATATTTAAATGCAGGGGCTGCTAAAACTAGTTTTTTTACTTCCTTATATTTACTTGCTAAGTGAGTAGCAATAACTCCACCCATACTATGACCAATTACATATATCTTTTTATATCCTCTATCTATTAGCCTATCCATTTGAGCCTCGGCAGCTTTTATCCAGTCATCTCTATGTACATTTGTAATAATCGTTTTATCATGACCAGGAAGGGTGAAAGTATAGACATCAAAGTCTAAATATAATTGTAAATCATTAGCAAGCGTTCCATAATCCCAAATTCCTCCAGCAAATCCGTGAACAAGTAAAATTGCTTTCCTAAAAAACATCTTTATCACATCCTTTAAATAATTTATCAAATTCTTGCGGGTATATACTTTTAAAAGTATATATTTTTTTAGTTATTGGATCTTTTATCTCTAATATATTAGCATGCAATGCTAATCTTTTTAGAGGATTAATTTTTGAACCATATTTTTTATCCCCGATGATTGGATTTCCGTCTTCTTTTAACATAACTCTAATTTGATTTTTTCTACCTGTATCTATATATACTTGGAGCATTGAATAGTTATCACATTCTTTTATTTTTTCGTAATGAGTAATAGCTAATTTCCCATTAGAAGAAGAATAAACCATCATATTATTATTTTCTTTTAAATATGACTTTAAAGTTTTCTTTGAACTACATTTTCCAGATACAACAGCTATATATCCTCTTTTTATAGCTAAAGTATTCCAAGCATCTTGATATAGTTTTTTTACTTTTTCATTTTTAGCAAACATAACTATTCCTGATGTATCTTTATCTAATCTATGTATTATAAATATTTTTTGTTTTTTGGCTTTTAGATATTCTAAAACATAGTGATACAAAGTATGAATATTGTCTTTTCCATCACTAATAGTAAGCAAGTTATATGGTTTATCTACAACAATAATATTATTATCTTCATATAATATATTTATATTATTAATTTTTTTAATTATTTTAACAATATCATTAGCTTTTAATTGATAATCAAAATTTTTAATTGTTTTATCATTTACTAAGACACAACCATTACTAAGTAAAGATTTTATATTATTCTTTGATTTTTTAGGTAATATTTCTTTTAAATAGTTAAATAAAGTATCACTGCTTATAACTGTAAAACAATTCATATTTATCACCATTAATATTGTACAATAAAAAAAATTTTTTTTCAAATTATACTTAAGTACTTGAATTTTCTTTGAAGTTTTAGTAATATTAGAGTGGAAGAAATTCCTAAAGGAGGTATTAAAATGGAATTAAAAGGTTCAAAGACAGAACAAAATTTAATGAATGCTTTTGCAGGTGAAAGCCAAGCTAGAAATAAATATACATATTATGCATCTAAAGCTAAGAAGGAAGGGTATGAGCAAATAGCTGCTATTTTTGAAGAAACTGCAGGAAATGAAAAAGAACATGCTAAAATGTGGTTTAAACTTTTACATAATAATGATGTTCCTAGTACAATTGAAAACTTAGAAGATGCTGCTAATGGTGAAAACTATGAATGGACAGATATGTATGCAGAATTTGCTAAAGTAGCAGAAGAAGAAGGATTTGATGATATAGCTAGAAAATTTAAAGCTGTAGCAGTTATTGAAAAAAGACACGAAGAAAGATATTTAGCATTACTTAAAAATGTTAAAGAAAATAAAGTGTTTGAAAAAGAAGAAAAGAAATTCTGGATTTGTAGAAATTGTGGACATGTTCATTATGGAACTGAAGCTCCAAATGTTTGCCCAACTTGTGATCATCCAAAAGCATATTTTGAAATTTTAAGTGAAAATTATTAATAAAGGCACTTTTATAGTGCTTTTTTTATGCTTTTATATATCTTTTTCTCTAAAATTTGACAAATATAAAAAAATATGCTATAATTTGGGTACATTTGGTTGAAGATTATAAAGGGGGTTAATTATGAGAAATAATTATGTAATCGAATATTTAAATGAAAATGAGTTTAGGAAAAAAGAAAGATCAGTAAAAAAATATAATAGATTAGCATACAAAAAATTAATTTTTGATTGCTATCCTGATTTTAGAGAAGGTGAATTTAAAGGTGAAATAGTTTCTACTAATAAGAAAGATGGTATTACTAAGTATGAACTTAAATTACCAACTGATAGTAGTTTCGCAATTGTACACCAAGATATAGTTCTTCATTATACTGTATATGAAAATCAAAGAATTGTTATGTTAGATACAATAACTCCAGAAGAATTATTAACTGAGGGTCATCAAACAGAACTTCAAACTTATAAAGGTGTTCCTATTTCTACTTCTCATGCTGAAAAAGATATTTTTAAAATAAACTTATTAGAACGACTTGGAAAATAAATAGATTACACTATTTATTTTTTTTGAAAAAATAATAAAAAAGCATTCTACAATATCTTTTTTTATGATATACTATATTAGGAGAAATTAGAGGTGTTTAATTAATGAATTATCTATCTTTAGATAAAGAATATAAAAGTATTGTTGAAGATATCCTAGAAAATAAAAATTTTATGAAAATAAATGATTGTCGACATCATGGTATAACAAGATTAGAGCATTCACTTAGAGTATCATATTTTTCATATAAAATTAGTAAGAAACTTCATTTAAATACATATGAAGCTACTAGGGCAGGATTATTACATGATTATTTTGTTAATGATGATTTGTCATTAAAATCACAAAAAGTAAGTGCTTTTACACATCCTAAAAAAGCTCTTGAAAATGCAAGTAATGATTATAATTTAAGTGATATGGAAAAAGATATTATATATTCACATATGTTTCCATTAGTACCAACAAGACCACCTAAATATTTAGAAAGTTGGTTAGTAAGTTTTGTTGATAAGGGAGTTGCAACTTATGAATTTTCTATGTCATTTTTAGATAAATATTTATTTAGATATCAATATGTAATGTTATTATTTATAATATTTTTAAAAAGAGGTGTTTAAAAGAATTGAATTTGAAATGCACCCCTTAAAGTAGACATTAATAAAAAAGAGTTAAGGGTTGTGGTATAATACACCTCCGAAAGGAG
>CALVSZ010000088.1 GCA_944359705.1 uncultured Bacilli bacterium
AACCCGCATCTCAGCCTTGGCAAGGCCGTATACTAGCCATTGTACTACATCTGCAAAGTACATACTATATTATATTAGAAAAAAATATAAAAATCAACTCTTTTTATTTAAAAAAATAATATTTATAGTGTATAATAAACATTAGGTGATAAAAAATGTTTGAAAATTTAAGTGATAGATTACAAGGCGTTATCCATAAAATGAAAGGCTATGGAAAGATAACTGAAGAAAATATAACAGAGATGATGCGAGAAGTTAGATTATCTTTATTAGAAGCTGATGTTAACTATAAAGTCGTAAAAGAATTTACTAATACCGTAAAAGAAAAAGCTTTAGGAGAAGAAGTTAATAAAAGTTTATCTCCAGGAGAAGTATTTGTAAAGATTGTAAAGGATGAACTTACAGAATTACTTGGGGGAGAAAAAGTGGATTTAAAAACAGAAGGTAATCCTGTTATTACAATGTTAGTAGGCCTTCAAGGTTCTGGTAAAACTACTACTATTGGAAAACTTGCTAATCTTTTGAGAAAAAAATATAAAAAAAATCCTCTTTTAGTAGCATGTGATGTATATAGACCTGCTGCAATAGATCAGTTAAAACAAATAGGAAAAGAACTTAATATTGAAGTATATTCTGAAGGTAAAAAAGATCCTGTAGAAATAGTTAGAAATGCTCTTACTTATGCTAAAGAAAATAATTATAATTATATATTAATAGATACAGCAGGAAGGCTTCATATTGATACTGAACTTATGGATGAACTTAAAAATATTACAGAGCTATGTCATCCAGATGAAACATTATTAATAATAGACTCTATGATGGGACAAGATGCTATTAACGTAATTACGGGATTTAATGAAACACTATCTTTAACAGGAGTTATTTTAACTAAATTAGATGGAGATACTAGAGGTGGTGTAGCACTATCTGTAAGGCACTTAACAAATATCCCTATTAAGTTTATAGGTGTTAGTGAAAAAATGGATGGGTTAGTAGAATTCCATCCCGATCGAATGGCTTCTCGTATTTTAGGAATGGGAGATATTTTAAGTATCGTAGAAAAGGTAGAAAGTGAAATAGATGAAAAAGAAGCAATGAAAACCGCTAAAAAAATGGCAAAAGGCAATTTTGATTTAGAAGATTTTCTTGCTCAACTTAATCAAATAAAGAAATTAGGACCACTTGAGAATATTATTAAAATGCTTCCTGGTGCTAAAAAGATGGGACTTAATAACGTTAATATAGATCCTAAAAAGATGGCTCATGTCGAAGCAATAGTATTATCTATGACACCTGAAGAAAGAAGAAACCCTGATATATTAAAAGCATCAAGAAAGCAAAGAATAGCAAATGGATCGGGAACTACGGTATCAGAAGTTAATCAATTACTTAAACAATTTGAAGAGATGAAAAAAATGATGAAAATGTTAGGAAACAAAAATTTTAAACTACCTTTCTAGGACAAATGTAATAGTTATCTATCTATATTATTCATATCATAATGTAGATAGGAGGAAGTTAAAATGTTTTATAACGATGATTTTAGAGTAGATATGCCTTATGGACTTGATAATGATATTGATATTAATATAACTAATCAAAATGTAAATAGTAATATGAATATGAATGAAATGTCTGCACCGATGATGGGAGGTTGCCAATCAGTTGGATGCCCAATAGTAGAACCTATGCGTGAAAGATGCGTATATAGAAATATCGTTCATGAAGTACCACAAGAGTGATAATTTATGATAGACTAGAATATTTAAGAGATAAATAAGCACAAATTAAAGGCATTTTGATAAGAAATGTCTTTTTGTGTGGTATAATATTTATAGGTGGTTAAAATGAAGGTATTAAGTTTGACAGAACCTTTTGCAACTTTGATATATGAAAAAAAGAAGCTAATTGAAACTAGAAGTTGGAAAACGAATTATAGAGGAGAATTATATATTCATGCAAGCCTTACTAAAATATCTAAAAATGATTTAGAAGATAAAAAACTAATGCATTTAATTGATAATAAGAGTATGAATTTTGGAAATATTATTTGTAAATGTAATTTAGTTGATTGTGTATATATGACCAAAGAATATGTAGAACAAATGAAAAAGGAAAATTATCAAGAATACATATGTGGAGAATATAAAGAAGGAAGATATGCTTGGATATTAAAAAATATAGAAGTTGTAGAACCTATAGAAGCTAAAGAACAACTTGGTATTTGGAATTATTATAACGAAGTTGAAATTATGGATTTAATGAAAAATATAGAATATGGTTGGCTTGATAAAAATAATAATAAGCATAATAAAGTAGATGAAACATATTCTGATAATTATATATTGCAAACCCCTAATGAAGTAATTAAAAATAAAATTGGTGTATGCTGGGATCAAGTAGAACTTGAGAGATACTATTTTAAAGGAAATGCTTGGAATACAAAAACTTATTTTATAGTTCATTATGATAGTGATAAATGTCCTACACATACGTTTTTAACTTTTGAAAAAGATAATAGGTATTACTGGTTTGAGCATTCGTGGGAAAGATTTAGAGGAATACATGAATATACTACTTTAAAAGCTTTATTAGTTGATGTGAGAGATAAATTTATTAAATATGAGCTAAATGATAATTATATGAAAGAAAACCTTTGTATATATGATTATAAGAAACCCAAATATCATTTAAGTGTTTTGGAATTTTATAAACATTGTGAGTCAAGCATTAACATTTCATTGGAGGATAGGTAATATGGATATAAATAAAATTAAGAAAGAATTGATTAATCAAAAAGAATCTAAATTTAAAGGGAATATTTATCATTATTCACAGGTTAATTTTTCTTATAATTCTAATAAAATTGAAGGTAGTAGATTAACTAGTGAGCAAACAGAAGCAATATTTGATACATCATCTTTTATTCCTAAAAGTGATGATTTAATTAAATTAGATGATTTAACCGAATCTAAAAATCACTTTAAGTTATTTGATTATATGTTAGATAATGTAGATAAACCTCTTACAAAAGATATGATAATTGAAATGAATAAGATCTTAAAGCGAAATACAAGTGATGAAGAAAATCCTAGATATAATGTTGGTGGATTTAAAGTTGTTCCTAATATGATAGGTCTCGTTAATATTATTAATACGACAGCACCAGAAAATGTTGAAAATGAGATAGAAAAACTATTAAGTGAATATAATTCTAAAACTAATGTTACTTTAGAAGATATAATTGATTTTCACTATAAATTTGAGCGTATTCATCCTTTTGGGGACGGAAATGGCCGTGTTGGTAGAATTATAATGTTTAAAGAATGCTTAAAAAATAATATAATGCCATTTATTGTATTAGATAATGATAAGCATTATTATATGCGCGGTTTAAAAGAATATGAAAATGATAAAATGTTTTTAATTGATACTATTAAACATGAACAAGATTTATATGAACAAATTTGTGATGAATTACTAGACTTTGAAATTGAATAAAATAGGCATTGATAACGATTAAAAGTAGATGCTTTTGTATTATTTAAAGATTTGTAATTATTATATTATTTTATAT
>CALVSZ010000089.1 GCA_944359705.1 uncultured Bacilli bacterium
AAATGAACATATTAATTTATTTTTACGTTCATAATTTCTATTATTCTATTTAAATCATTTTCATTTTCAAATGAAATTTCTATTTTTTTGTTATTAATTTTTACTTTTGTACCAAAGAAATCTTTTAAAGCATTTTCAATATATTTATATTGATTAGAAGTATCATCTTTTTTTCTTGCTATTGGTACTTTTTTCTTTACTTCAGAAGATGACGTGATTGTTTCTAATTCTCTTACACTAATATTATCATTAACAATTTTTGAAGCATATTCTTCAATTTGATTATTATCTTCTAATTTACTAAGAACTCTAGCATGACCCATTGATATTTTATTATCTAATATCATATCTTGAACATCTTCTGGGAGTCTAAGAAGTCCTAATGTATTAGTAACATGACTTCTACTTTTACCTATCCTGTCAGCTAAATCTTCTTGCTTTATATGTAAACTATCAATTATTCCTTTATATGCCCATGCTAACTCTATTGCTGTTAAATTTTCTCTTTGCAAGTTTTCTAATAAAGCAATTTCGCGCATTTGTTCATCAGAAAAATCTTTAATGATTGCTGGAATTGTATTAAGTCCCGCTAACTTTGTAGCTCTAAGTCTTCTTTCTCCTGCTACTAAGTCATACCCTTTAATAGACTTTTTAACTATTATTGGTTGAAAAACACCATAATTTTTAATTGATTCTGCTAATTCATCTAAAGCTTCTTGATTAAAACTTTTTCTAGGCTGATAAGGATTAGCTCTTATTTCATCAACAGGCAACTGTTTTATATCACTTTCTTTAGCCGTCTCCATTATATTGCTTTCAAATGAATCAAAATCTAATATTTCGTTAGAAAATAGCTGTTCTAATCCTCTACCTAGTGCTTTCTTCTTTTGTTCCATTTCTTTCAATTACCTCCTTTGCCAAATTTAAATAAGCTAGTGTACCTCTACTTCTAGGTTCATATTCTAATATTGGTTTTCCATGTGATGGTGCTTCTGCTAATCTAATTAATCTTGGAATAATCGTATCATATACCCTTTCTTTAAAGAAACTACGTATACTCTCAATTACTTCCAAACCTAAATTAGTGTTTGCAGTTAACATTGTAAGTAAAACTCCTTCTATATCTAAATTAGGATTAACTTTTTTCTGTGCCAACATTATTGTGTTTATTAACTGCATAATTCCTTCTAATGCAAAATATTCACATTGTACTGGAATTAAAACTGAATCAGAAGCTGCTAAAGCATTAGTAGTTAATATACCTAGAGAAGGAGGACAATCTATAATAATAAAATCATAATTATCTTTAATTTTAGATATTTCTTCTTTAAGTCTGTTAACTCTACTAAAAGGTTCATTTTTTTCACGATATTCTCTTTCTAATTCTACTAGTTCCATATCCACTCCTGCTAGATTTAAATAAGCAGGAATTAACCATAAATTTTTACTTTTAGTTTTTATTATAGAATTTTCTATTTCACATTTTTTTATTAAAACTTCATATATACTATTTTTAATATCGCCCCTTTCCATTCCTACTCCAGTAGTTGCATTACCTTGAGGATCTAAGTCAACTAGTAAAGTTTTCTTTTTTAATATTCCCAAAGAAGCAGCTAAATTAATACTAGTCGTAGTTTTTCCGACTCCCCCTTTTTGATTAACAACTGCTATTATTTTACCCATTTTATCACCTGTTTCTACTTCTTTTAAGTTTTAGATACTGTATGTACATTTTCGTTACTTAATACATTAATATTGTAAATTATCCCCTTTGGACTTACACAACTAAGTGTATTGTTTTCTATTGGAACGTATGATAGAACATGTTCTAAATATAGAGGATCACCAGGGAGATTGCTTCGATGATTTACCCAGTCATCCCCATAAGTCTCTTTTAAATTAAGAACATTAGATCCTGAATTATACATTTGTATAGTTGATATTATATCATAATTACATATTTTTAAATTTGAAGCCATTATCATACACGCTAATTTAATATTATATTCTAAGTCTCCTACTAAATTACAATCTATTTCTCCATTTAATTTTTCACCAACAACTATCGTTTCTACATAGCCAAGATTAAAATTATAAGCAGATAGTTCTTTTCCTAACCAATTCCAGTCTCCTAATACTTGAATTTGAAATAACCCAAGGCCTCCGCCATTGGAAATTATATTGCTATGTTTTCCACTTTCTTGAGTTGCTATTGCTAACATTAAATTAGAAGAAATTCCATACATATCAGAATATTTTTTTATTAATTCAGCATACATTTCTCTTGTATATGTTGCCTTTTCACTATATGACCTATCCTCATAATCAAAATAAAATGTATCAATTTGTTCTTCTAATTTATTATCTGAATTTTCTTTAACAGTACTATCGATAATATATTCTTCATTATTTACTATAATTGGCTCTGTATTTTTTAGTAAAACTGGTTTTGCTACTATATTTGTCTCTTCTTCCACCATAACATTATTTTTTTTGCTTTTTAATTGTCTATGAACAATGCTATTAATTGTTAATATAGTCATTACGATAGCACTCGCTTTAATTATTGGTTCTCTAAATTTATTAACTCTACTTACTTTTTTATTAACTTTTCTAGATTTATTTTCTAGTATAGTAGAAATACTTACATTATAAAATTGTAGGCAACTTCCTGTTTCTAAAGAAATTTCTCTAGAAGTAATATTTAATATTGATAATTTTCTTATTATTGCCATTGCTTCATCATAAGATAATTGTAAATTTTTTCCAGATAAACTATCATAAACATATACATTATTATCCACTATTTGGAATTCAATATAATTCATTTATATTTTCTCCAAATACTTATCTACTAAATCCCAATCTTCGCTCTTTAATATTGGAAAAAGTTTCAATTTATTATTTTCAATTTTGTATAACGAAGCATGTACATCTTTTTCCTTTTCTAAAGAACTTTCTGTATATATAATAAAATTTTTATCTTCATGAGAAAATAGACCTATAATATCACATTCTATATTATTTCCATTACTATCAACAACAATAAAGTTCACTATTATCACCTACAATAATTTTAACACAACTAAAGATTATTAACAACAATATTTACATTTTTTTATCATATATAATATTTTAAAGTAGTGGATGTGATAGAAATATCCAATAGTTTTTGTTATAATAAAAGCAAGGAGGAATTCTCATGAATATAGATTTAGAAAAGTATAATATTCCAGCTGATGAATCAATTGTAGTTGGCGTATCAGCTGGTCCAGATTCAATGGCTCTTCTACATTATTTAATGAAGAACTCTAAATATAATATTATATGTGCCCATATTAATCACAACGTAAGAAAACAAAGTAAATACGAAGAAATGTATTTAAAAAAATTTTGCCAAGAAAATAATATAACATTTGAAGTTA
>CALVSZ010000090.1 GCA_944359705.1 uncultured Bacilli bacterium
GAAGCAAGTGCTAGTAATAGAAATTATAAGTTTTTAACTTTGACATTTTTTCAAGTTTTGATGTTGACATTTACAAAGTATTATTTATTTGAGTTTCAATTTTTACAATATTTTTTTATAAAATTCGACAAATTGAAACATGTCATGCTAAAAATGCCTGTTTTCATAATATTCAAATTTTAATTTTATATTTTTATTTGCAATTGATTATGTTTATCTCGTGCTTCTATACTTTGCCAATCTATTATTCTTATCTTACAACAGTTTAATATTTTATGAATTTCCTTGTAATATACTGAATATATTTATAATTCTATCTAAATCTTCAAATTTTTTACTATATTTTTTAGCAATACTTGAATAATCAAAATGTCAATTACTTTTTATTTAATTATTGTTTTTTATATAATTATCTTATATTTGTTTTATTTATTCCATTATCGCTTATTTTAACTAAATTATCACATAATTTCTCTAAAAATTTTAAATTAATTTCTTTTAATATTTTAGATATTTCTGAAATTAAATAACTATTACTTTAAGAAATTTATATATCTAACACAAGTTTTGTTGTAGTTTTTTAAATTTTTAATCATTTAATTGATAAAATTCACCATCATTTAAAATTTTTGTATTTATAGACCACTTACTAATGTTATTTAAAACTCTATTCTTTTCTTCTCCTGTTAATAAACTAGTTTTCATATTTTCTTGATAACATGGTATAAAATAATGAGTCATTGATCCTTCGTTATCTATTTTTATTTTTAAAATTCCTGTATCTTTAGATTCTCTATTAAAAATAAAATCGCCAATATTATATATAATCGCTTTACTATTATAGAATTCTATTCCTTGCAACGTATGAGCATGCGTACCTATTAAAATATCTGCTCCTGAGTCTATATACTGTTTACTAGTGTCAATTTGAACTTGTTCTAATTCATGTGAGTCTTCTTTTCCCCAATGGATTAAAGCAATAACAAAATCACTATTTTTTTTAGTTTCACTAATTACCTCTTTAAATTTAGTTGGATCATATGCTCTTAACACACCACTAGATGTTTCGGTTGCTTCCGGAGTCAAAATATATTTTTCTGCCCTAGTGGCATTAACAAATGCAATTTTATACCCATTAGCAATAAAATAAAACGGTCTAGATGCCTCACTTATGTTCCTACCAGCACCTATATATGGTAAATTATTTTTTTCTAAAGTATCCAAAGTATCAAGAAAAGCTTCTTCTCCAAAATCGTATACATGATTATTAGCAAGCGTTAATAAATCAACACCCATTTCACTATAAATTGAAACCCTGCTAGTATTTGCCCTAAATGTGTATAGTTTGTTAGGAAGCGCTTCTCCCCTATTACTAATAGTAAATTCGTTATTAGCAACCATAATATCCATACTTTTCATAATGTCGACAACATCTTCACTTAGTATTCCATATATACCTTGTCCTCTTTCATCATATTTGGGCATTATATCAAAATTATCTGCTAAGGAAACATCTCCAACAAATCCCAAATTAACTTCGTTATTTTGAGTATTTATTACTTTTATATTATTAGATATTTCATAGATTCCTTTATAATAATCTAGTAATACAATTAAAGAATTACCTGTTAATTTATGCCATGTATTTGTATTATATGTCCCTTTTTCTAGTTCTGATTGAATTTTTTTAATAATATCATTCCCATATCTATTATATATCCATTTTAAAAAATCAATATTAACTTCATCGTTCATAAAATTATAATTATTGATCATGTTAGTTAATTCATTATCAGTAATAATAGCTTTATTATCAACATTATTTTCTTCTTTGCGTTCACTATTAAAGCATCCACTTAACATCAATAACATCATAATAAATAAGAATATTTTTTTCATACAATTATCCTTTCTTTTTTAACTTTAAAATTATAGTAGTTGGACACATAGAAATTAGTTCATCTTTCCAAAAATTACTTACAAAATCAACTTTTTCTTTGGCTATAATAGTTTTTTCTTCATGTATTTCTTCTAATGTTAAACCTTTTTGAATTAGCAAATTTAATAAAGATGACATAGTAACAGATTTTTGAATTAATTTTATTTTATCTTCTCCTTTAAATATTTCTTTATTTAATTCATCAAAATAGCTTACTTTCATAACAACTTTACTATTTTCAATGGACAATTTATCAAACAAAGGATGTGTCCAGCTTAATATAAAAATACCTCCTTCTTTTAAAGAAATTACTATATTTTCAATAGTTTTCTCCAAATTAGAAGTATAACCAATACTAAATATTGAAATAACATAATCGAAATAATTCTTAGGTACCCCATTAAATTCTTCCATTGTTGAAACTATTAAATGGGAATTATAATTAGATAAATTACTTTTTGCTTTTTTTATTTGTTCTTTTGAAATATCAATTCCCCATAGTTCTTTTGCGCCCTTATCGCCAAGATATTTTAATGAATTTCCTGAAGCACATCCCACTTCTAAAAATGTAGAATTTGTAATATCCGTTATTAATTTTAAGTCATTTTCATTGTGTTCTAAATAAAAGCCATAATTAGGTAATGAAGAATTAGAATATTTATGTTTCTTTCTTACTAGTAGATTCCAACCATCTCTATTTATAGTTATTATATTATCCTCTTTCATAAAATCCTCCAATACAAGTATAACATACAATGACTTTTTTTGCATTTTTTAGGTAAATATAATGTCAAAAAAGTCTAATTTGAGTACACTATATTAGATAAATAAAGGAGGTTTGAAAACTATGTATTATTATGGTGGCTACAGTGGATATGGTAATTCTTGCGGTTGTGGATCTTATCCTTCTTATGGATATGGCTGTGGCGGTTATGGATACAATGGTGCAATAATCCTAGTTTTATTTATATTACTAGTAATTATAATTGGAACTAGAGTTGTTGCTTAACCAAAAGAAAAGAAAAAACTTTTCTTTTTTTATTTATACAAGAAAAAACTTAACTTATATTTTTTATATAAATTACAATGAAAATTTTTGACTTTTATTCTATTTTGTGATATTGTATCCTAAGTGAGAGAGGCGATCTTATGTTAAAGACAAGTGATATACTTGATGAAAAAGATAAAAGAATTAGAGCTAAAAATGTTGATGTTGAATTTCCTATGAATAAGAATGAGAAAAAGCTTATATATGATATGCTAGAACAC
>CALVSZ010000091.1 GCA_944359705.1 uncultured Bacilli bacterium
ATAATAATTCCAAATAACCAAATATCTGCTAGCTCTTTAATAAACCACAGCAAAATAGTACAGAGAAAATATTCTTTAAGATTAACTTTGGCTCTTTCAACACCATTAGATAAAGTAGCTCGATTTAATGATAATATAAAACTATTCTTATTATCTAATGAAAACATTATAGAAGATAGTATAAAAGCATATTTTGATACAATTTCTGCTAATGGAATAGATATAGTAGTAGAATTTGCTACTACTATTGTAGACTATATGGAATTTATACAACTTAAAGAAAAAGTTAATTATAAAATATTGCAAATTGCAGAAAAAGGTAATATAGAATTAGCATATAATGCACAAGCTTTATACATGAGAAATGATACTTTGAAAAAATAAACTGATAAAAATTATTTAGTAACACTAATATATATTAGTGTTACTAAATACATATTTAATATTATTTTTGTTTTATAATTACTGATTATCCTCTACTACATAAGTACTATTTGTATTTTCTGGTTTATGCGTATCGTTAAAAGATTTGGCCATATAACCAGCAAAGAATCCTAGTAAAAAAACTACTATTATAACAACTATGGTTCTTAAACTTTCTTGTTTATTATATATCTCTTTATCATATACTTTCATACTTATCACTTCTCTCTTTTTTCAATATATATATATTTTACTTCATTATATGATTTTTTGCAAGCCTATTGTTCTTTTTTTTATATTTATGATATAATATTTTTAATATGGAGGTTTTTATGATAGATATATTATTATCATTTGAAGTTCAATCAATTATCCGTTTAATATTAGGCTTTATATTAGCAGGAATTATAGGTTCTGAAAGAGAATCTCTTAATAAACCTGCTGGTTTTAAAACACATTCTATAATAGGAGTTAGCAGTGTTTTAATAATGCTGTGTGGAGAATATTTAAGTTTAAATTGGGATGTAGATGCTTCTAGAATACCTGCTCAATTATTATCTGGTATTGGTTTTATAGGTGCTGGAACTATATTAAGAGATGGATTTAATGTAAAAGGCTTAACAACTGCTGCTAGTTTACTTGCAGTTACATGTATAGGTTTAAGTATAGGTGCTGGTTTCTATCTTGGTGGAATAATAACAACAATATTTGCTTATTATATATTATCTCATTCTCATAATTTCTTTAATATGAAAGATTCATCTGAAGATTTAGAATTATCTATTGTTCTTCAAAATTCACCAGCGGTAATTCCTCAAATTGAACAGATTTTATATAAAAATAAGCTAGCTATCCAAAAAATCAAGGTTGTACCATCTGAAGATGATGACAATAAAGAAATCATGAAACTAATTGCAAAGCACAATGGTTCACTACCAATAAATAAAATTATAGCGGAAATCTCATCTTTAAAAGATATTTTAGAAGTAGAAATATAATTTTCTACTTCTAGCTAGTTTTGCTGATTATCTCTTTCTTCATTTTGTTCATTATTTTTTTCTCCAATCTAGAAATATAACTTTGTGATATTCCGAAGCATATCTGCTACTTCTTTTTGAGTTTTTTCAATCCCACTTTTAAATCCAAACCTTAATTCCATAATATCTTTTTCTCTACTATTTAACTTTAATATGGCGGACTTTAATAAAACTCTATCTACTTCATCTTCCATCGCTTTTGAAGTAACATCTTCATCAGTTCCTAATATGTCTGACAAAAGTAATTCATTGCCATCTCCATCTTGATTTAATGGTTCATCTATAGATATTTCACCTTTTGTTTTATTGCTGCGTCTTAAATACATTAAAATTTCATTTTCGATACAACGTGAGGCATATGTAGCAAGCTTTATATTCTTTCCATTATTAAATGTATTAATTGCTTTCATTAGCCCTATAGTTCCTATAGATATTAAATCTTCAATACCTATTCCTGTGTTTTCAAACTTTTTCGCTATGTAAACTACTAATCTTAAATTATGTTCTACTAAAATTTGCCTTGCTTCAAAATCATTGGCTTCTAATTTTTTTAACATTTTCTCTTCCTCATCACTCGGTAGTGGCGGCGGCAAAGTTTGGCTACCTGCAATATAAAAAATTGCCTCATTCTCAAAAACTTCACTATTAAAATACTTTTTTATTTTAAATTTTAAAAATTCTAAGATATCCATAGTTTTTCCTCCTCATTAATTTTATATTTATGAACTATTAATAATATCTAAGCCTATTAATCCGGAATATTTCCCATTTCTGCTTAATACGCCATTATAAATTCCTATAATAACATCTTTTATTTTATGTTCCATATCTTGATAACTAACTTCTATTTCGTCCACTTTTACACCTAATAGCAAACCATTCTCTTTGCCTAAAGATTTAAAAGGTATTGCCCTTATTTTTGAAGCATATTCTCCTAATTCCACATTTCTTCCATTAATAATGTTACCAATATTTTCTATAATTACTTCTGGCAAAAGATTTTTTAATTTTTCTTTTTCTATTACAATTACAGGTATTTTAGTTATTGGATCTCTTAAAAAATTTCCCGTATCTATTATTGCTGTTACTGTAGCTTTTTTATCCCCTGAATTTAATGTAACATTGCAATACATATCTTTTCTACTTAATCGTCCTTTTATGTTCTTAAATGATACTGTAATTATTATAAAACCTAGAATTCCTCCTGCTAATATTATTTTCATTGGATATGTACCTATTAAAACTCCATCTTGCAACAAAATATCTTGTGGACTTATAAAATATAATAATGCAAAGGCGACTCCTCCAAATGTAAAAGAAGTTAAATAAAAAATTACTATATGTTTCAAAAATGATTTTATATTGCTTGGTTTGAATGCCACATAGATTATTACAAATGATAAAACTAGTTTTAAGAAAAAATTTGAGTATATTTCAATATGTGAAACATAGATTATTATTGCGTAAATACTGCCTATAGTACTAGCTATAAGATTTCTTAATATTCTAATTGGCTGTTTTAAAATAACTCCTGTAGCAAGTAATATTATAGAGTTCATAAATATATTTTCTAAAAAAATTATATCTACATATA
>CALVSZ010000092.1 GCA_944359705.1 uncultured Bacilli bacterium
ACATATAATACACAATTTTGTTTTTTTGCAATATTACACATATATAACATAATCAAAAAAGAATAAACATTATAATTGCTTGTCCAAATTCTTATTTTTTGTTTTCCAAGTATTGCGTTATTAACAATAGATATTTCTTTTTTACATAAATAGTTTCCTTGTTCTCTACGTAATTCTTTAGGGATATTTATCTTATTATTACTTATTTTTGATAAATTGCCTACATTAAGAAGTAAATTAAATACTAATATATCGTTATTTTTAAGCAGACTTTCTTTCATAGACATATAACAAGAATTTCCAAAAACTATTTCCAATGGTTTCATAATTAGCCTCCTCTTACTTTTTTCCCATTACCTTTTATATATTTAATAAGTTCACTGTTATTATCAACGTATATATTAATATTTTTATCTTCCATACAATAAATTGTAATATTTTCATAATGAGGAAAAGAAAAAATATACTCTATTTTATATAAAGAATCACAATAAACTATTTCCTTTTTTTTAAATAAATCAACTATTTGTTCTTTATTTGCATTATCTATATCTAGAGAATAACAAGTTTCAGTATGTTTAAAAATATTACTAACTTTAATAATATATATACCTATTGTTAAAAATAAAATGATTATACCAATAATTAAAAAAATAATAATTGCTTGCTTTATTACTTTACTTTTCTCTTTTTCGTAGATTTCTTTATCCATAAATTATCACATACTTTCATAAATACATTTTATAATTGATTAATATCATAATGTAATATATCAAAATTATTTTTATATTTTTCAATATTTCTAAACTTACCTGTTAATAATTCATTGGAATAATCTTCTACTTCTGGATTATTTTTATTTCTATCTATTTCTAAAGTTCTATCATAATTTAAAGAAACAAATTCAAATCTAATATCGCTATGTTTTTTACTATTCAAATTCCATCACTTATCACCGTTATTTTAATACTAATCTTTTAGAATCATTAATTGATGAATATACATAACCCTTTTCCAATTTATTCTCTTTTTCTTTATAAATTAATTTTTCTTTTTCTTCTTTAGTTAATTCATTTATATCAATACTATGTTCTAAAACATAATCAAATAATTCTGACATTTCTTCTCTATGTATATTATCCTTGAAGAACTATTTTAGTTTTTGTGCTTTTTTTAATCATCATCTAAAATTGCAAATAATGCTGAATTTAAAATACTATTTTGAGATATTGTCAATTGACTAATTTGTAAAATACTGGAATTATATAAATCATTAATACTTATATATATAATCAATGTGTGCCTTATTCAATCTTTCATATTTCAAAACCTTATCTAACATATTTTGAAAAAAATTTAATTTCTCAATATCATCATTATTCTTTAATTTCAATATTTCAGAAATTATAGCATACTTACTTAATTTTATAAAATTATGATTAATTAATTCAATAAAAATACCTCCTATGACTATAATTATAGCATAATTTTTCTATATTATTTAAAAATTATTCGGATATTTTTAAGTTAGTTAAAGTTTCGCTTGTTAAGTCAGAATATGAAGTATATGTTATTGTATATTTGTTATCTTTGTTTTTACACATAAAAGAATACATATATAATCCACCAGTAATGCCATCTTCATTATTAGTAAAAGATGATTTAACAATATTACACTTTATTCCATACGTTTGATTTATATAATTTTCTACTAATGAGTATTTGCTATCATCAATATTATAATTTAATTTACAAACAATAAATATACTTATTATTAATAGCACAATTAATATAATTGCTATTATTAAAATTAATTTTTTCTTCATTATACCTCCAAACACTATTTTTTACTACATTAATTTCTTCAACTATAAAATTTTATAACGTCAAGTAAGAAAATTTTATTTGTATATTATTGTCAAAAATTTACTGTTTTCTTTTAACTTTAATTTTTTTATCCACATAATTATTTACGATTTTCCTAATATATTCCATTCTATCACAAGTAAGATCATTTTTATAGTTAAATTTATCTATTAATAAGTTTATGTAATTACTACTTTTAACTATTTCATATGATTCACAAAAATTTAAGTCAAAAACAAAAGCTATTACACATATCCAATAATCTAAAGCATTTTTTCTATCAAATACATTAACACACTTATTATTTAAAACCGATAAAAATACTTCTTCAGAAATTGAAGATACTTCAATATCATGGATATTATTAATTTTTCCCGGAAAACTAGATTCAACTTTTTCTTCTAATTTTACCCTAAAATTATCTAATTTATCTGCATCCCTAATTATTTTACTATGAAGCAAACTAGATGGTGGTAAGCCAGTAGGAATAAATAATTTATTATGATTAATAATAGAATCTCTTATTATCTGATCATAAGAATCATCTTTTATAAATTCTCTTATTAATCCTCCATCAAATAACATTTTAACTCCATATTCTGCATGATTAAATTTAGTATTGTCAAACTGTTTTAAAAATGTTATTTCTTCAAATCTTCCAATATCATGAAGAATACCTATTAATTCTGCAAGTAAAATATCTTCTTCAGATAAATTTAATTTAGAAGCAAGTTCTCTTGATAAAGATGCTACATGATGAGTATGTACAACCTTTAACTTAAAACTTGCATCTTCACTATTATTATATTTTTCTATAAATTCTTGAAATGTTTTTTTTGCTTTTAATATATCAACCATTATTCCCTCCATATATATCTATTAATTATTTTATTTTTTTTAATACTTTTTTAAATGCCATGTAGCGGTAAGTGTTAGATAATTCATCATCATTTAAATTTGAGAAGACTTTATTATATTCATCTAATATAAAAACTGAATAAAAATATGGTTTTACCAAT
>CALVSZ010000093.1 GCA_944359705.1 uncultured Bacilli bacterium
GTTTTGAGTTTCTATTTTATCTATCATTTGCTTCAAATCTACATACATAAAATCATTAGCTTTACTATAAAAAGTATGACCATCACCTTTATAATTCATATATAATATTTCTGTTATAATATTTTTATCCACCTTCAAGTCTAATGCCAAATTCTTTTTATTAATATCATAAGCTTTTTTTATTTCAGTATATATATACATTACATTAGGATCAGAATAATCATTGGAAAACTCTTTAGGCACATTATTTATATATTTTATACAGATATCATTTTCGTTAACTTTTTCTAACTCACACGCTTTCATAAATGGTTTCGTTCTGCTGTTTATTTTCTCAAATAACTTATTATCTTTTATATTTGTACCTAATAAATACCCCGTAGAGAAATTTTGAGGTTCATGATTATAAATCGAGCCTAATATCTGTTCTATTTCTTTAGGGCTTCTTCTTCGACCTTCTAATTTCAAGCAATCTATACCGTCTAATTTACTTACCAAATTTAAACAATTCATATCTGGCACATATAAATAATGTCCGGTTTTATTATTAACAGAATAGATATCTCTGCAAGTTATAATACATTTACCACGATTTCCACCACCACCATTTATTAATGTACCAAAAAAACATAATCCAGAAAAACTTAAACATTGTGATCCCCAAATGAAACATTCTAATTCTATATCTGTATTGTTTTTGATGCTATTTATTTCATCCAATGTTAATTCTCTTGATAAAATTGCTCTTTCTCCATTTAAAGATTTAATATAATTAACATCTTCTATATTATGTGCTCCAAACTGTGTGGAAAAATGTAGAGGAACATTAGGAAACTCTTTATGCAATTCTTGTATTAGTCCCATATCTGTTACAATAAAAGCATCCGGCAAAGTATTTCGTTTTAAGAAATCAATTGCTTCTTTGATCTCGTCATCTAGCATTAATATATTTAATGTTAGAAAAAACTTAATATTATTTTCATGTAATTCTCTAATCAAAGTGTTATATTCTTCAGTAGTGAAATTAATTGCCTTATTTCTTGCGTTCCATTTTTTTAATCCACCATAAACCGCATTTGCTTTACCATCGATCGCAACTTTAATATGGTCCATATTACTAGCAGGACTTAATATTTCCATAGTGTCATCTCCTTTGTACTTATTTTTTATTATTTAGTCTTTTTCCTTGAGATGCCTTTCTCTTGATCTAGTCCAAATACAACTTTTTCTTTTATCTGCAATGTAAAAGTTCTATCTTGAACCTTATATGTTGCCATTTCACCTACTTTTTTGTGATATATAGCATCCCCTATTGGACTATTAATAGATACTTCTTGGATTTCCGCACTAAAACTTGGCGTAGTAGCAACTAGCTTAAACATTTCTTCTTCTCTGTCATCTTCAGAAAAAATTATATCTACTTTCACAATATCGCCAATATCTATTAATTCTTCATCTCCTAAACTTTCAACTATTTCAATATTTTGCAATTTTTTTCTCATTTCTGCTATTTCTACCATAAAACTCTTCTCTTGAAGTTCTGCTTGATATAATGTTGGATTATCATGCCAATTATCCCCTTGGAATATTGCATCTTTTCCTTTATACATTCTTAAATCTGATAATTGTTTTTCTTTTTCAGCTATTGCTTTTAAATAATCTTCATAACCTTGTCTGTTTAACTTTATTTTTTCTTCCATAATTCTTTCCTTCCTTCTTCTCATAACTAAATTATAATTTACTTCTATATACACTTGTGTTTTTAATATCTTATATCAGCGAAAACATATTTCAAGTGATTTTATAGTAAATTCTATCTCTAAAAAATTAATTTTTTCTAGCCAGTCTTTTAACTTTTGGTTTCATTTTTAAAATTTCATTATCTACTATTTGTTTAACTTCATCTAATGTTTTATTTTCTGTATTTATAACTACATAAGGCAAATTATATTTTTTAAGAAAATAAAGCATTTTATTGTATCCATCATCTTTTTTTTCTGGATCGTCTAAATCAGGATCATCTTTATTTCTTTTTCTTAATCTCTCCATTCTAGTTTTCGGAGTAGCATATAATAAAATAGTTAAATCAGGAGTACCAGAAGTTTCTATCAATGCTTTAAAAACAGGATCACTATCCGTACTACCATTCCAATAATAATTAGAAACGAGATGTCTATCTATTACAACATCATCATTTTGAAACCTCCTAGCAGCATATATATTTCCAAGAGCAATATACCATGACTTTAATACATCATCATCTATATCATAAATTCTATTCGCCACTTTCATTAAATCCGCATATTTATTTTCTGCACCATCATTATAAAAGTAATGTAACGGTTTTTCTATAAATATAAATCCATATTGTTGACAAATATACTTTGAAATTTCAGTTTTACCGACGCCATCCATTCCTTCAACTGCAATGATCATTCTTTAACACCTCCCATTATATAATGATTTAATCCCTCTGCTACCCCTGAATTATTATTATCCTTTTTCGTAATATATCTTGCTAATTTTTTTGCATTTACTGTACCATTACTCATACAAATAGAATTTGGAAACTCGGATAACATTTCTAAATCGTTATCTCCATCACCAATCACTAAAACTTCTTCTATAGGAATATTTAAAATTTTGGATAACGTGATTAATCCTGAAGCTTTTGTATCTTTTGTAGATCCAATTTCTATATAGTTTATTTTTTTGCCTATTACATGTTCATATAAATCTTTATTATATTCACTAATAAATAGATTATATTTTTTTAATATATCTTGAATTTTTTTAATAGTTGTATCAAGCTTCTGTTCTGAAACAATTACAATTTTCGTTATTTGATTGTTAATTA
>CALVSZ010000094.1 GCA_944359705.1 uncultured Bacilli bacterium
CAAACGTCCCCAAAATGACAAATCCCCCAAGGTCCGTCCCCATTATCCCGAATTTTAGGGATCGAAGGAACGTCCCCTATCTAAATTTCTCTATTCAAATTACCAGAAGTAAAGTTAATTCCTTCAAATCTCTTACCTTTTCTCACAGTATAAATAATATTATTAATATCATCAACACTCTCATCCAAAACATCAATTCTAGCAAAATTAATATTAAAATCATTAGGTCGAATAGAAGTTATTTTACTATTATAAACAGTAGTAACAGTTTGAATATTATCAGGTAAAATTCTAAACTTCATATTTAATCTATCTTTCAAATGATACACATTATCAGAAATACACCTTTGCTTACAAGTAGGATAACATTTGTCAGTCTCACCCAACAAGCAATAATTCATATTTAATAAAGGAGTACGACCATATACTATTAATTCTTTTTCCAAATAGCTATAATTACATAAATCCAAAATAATATTTTTGTCAGATTCAGGAGAAATAGTAAATCTACTAATTCCAAGTTTTTTTAATTCCAAAACAGTTTTTTCATTAAAAACATTAAAGGTATAATTAGCAATAAGTTTAAAATGTTTATTAACATCTTTGAACAAATCACCTAACAATTTTATATTACAAATATTAGAAATAACAAAACCTCTAATATCAAATTTTTTAATTGTATTTTTCACATTTGAATAAAATAAATTTTTATAATTTCCTTTAACAATAGTAGGCATATAAATATATAAATCAGCTTTTTTATTTAAAATACTCAAAATGTTTTCATATTTATTTTGAGTAAAGAATTTTAAAGGTATATAGATACTATCTACATTATTAAGCATATTATAATCAAAATCCTCATGTAATAAATTTAATAATAAAGAAATTTTACAATCATTAGAAGTAGTTGATTTATTAATACTTCTCATATCATTTAAAATTTTATCTTTATTAGAAGTTACAACATAATCTTTTTCTATAGAATTTCTTGAAATATGTTCAATAGCGAAATTTTGAACCTCATCTAATGCATTACGTCGTAATTCATTCAAAATACTTATTTTAGGTAAAAAGACATTTTTATCTAAATCTACAGTGATTTTTTTAAAATCAAAAGGAGTAGAATTAGTTTTTGAAATCTGATTAATAACAGTTTCTTCATTCAGTGGTCTATTTTTAGCTTCTAAAGGTAAGAAATCAATTTTATAATTTACATCTAAATTTTTATAAACAGCCAAATTATTAGCAGAAGTTATATTAATACTAATAGGTTGTCCACTTTTAATAGTAACTTTGCATTTTAAACCAATTTTAATATTTTCTTTTTTTGAAGTTTCTTTAGCTTGTATATTTAATGCTTTAGAAGACATTTTATAAACTTTATCACCAGGTTTGATATTTCCTTTAATTCTTCCTAAAGTAACCAATTGATTCAATTTAGTAGAAGTAATATTTTTTCCATTATCCATAAGTTCAGAAATTATATAAGTACCAGTTTCATTTTCTAATGAAATTGTATCTCCAACTTCAATATTTTGCTTTAATTTTAAATCAATATGACCTTTTCTAGAATTATATTTTTGAACTATACCCAAATAGATACCTAAATTACTAGGTTTTTCTTTATAAACTAAATTTTTATTAGGTTCTGTATCTAAATGTCCAGTTGAAGACATTCCTCTATTAAACACTTGTAAAAGTTCAATTCTATCTTTGTTTTGTACAGAATATTTTTCCCCAGAAAAAGTCAAATCTATATACTTCCTATATATTCTTGTAACAGTTGCAACATATTCAGGAGATTTCATTCTACCTTCAATTTTGAAACATTTAACACCAGCATTAATAAGATTAGGAATATAATCTAATCCACACAAATCCTTAGTATTTAAAAGATAACCAGAATCTATTTTTTTATCATTTTCTAACAATTCAAAAGGAAGTCTACAAGGACCAGCACATTTGCCACGATTTCCAGAGCGTCCACCAAGCATACTAGAAAAAAGACATTGCCCAGAATAAGAAATACATAAAGCACCATGTATAAAAGTTTCTATTTCAATATCTGTATTTTTACAAATATATTCAATTTCATTAATAGAAAGTTCTCTAGCAAGAACAACCCTTTTAAAACCTAATTTCTGAAGTTCTAAAGCACCATTTAAATTATGCACAGTCATTTGAGTACTAGCATGAATAGGTAAATCAGGGAAAGATTTGATTAAATCTAAAGCTAATCCTAAATCTTGAACAATTATAGCATCAATACCAAACTCATATGCTTTAGTAGCCAAATAAAAAGCATCATCATATTCTGAATCTTTTATTAATGTATTTAAAGTCAAATTTGTTTTAACACCTCTAAGTTTGGCATAATGTATGGCTTTTTGGAGAGTATCTAAATCAAAATTATTTGCAAATGCACGAGCATTAAATAGATTTGCTCCAAAATAAACACTATTAGCACCATTTTGTACAGCTGACTTTAAACATTCAAAATCACCAACAGGTGAAAGTAAATCTACCATTTTAATTCATCCTTTCCGTTAATATCAATTTAAATGAAAAGAATTTTTATCTTTAAAGTAAATAAATTTAAAATATCATTTGAATTTATTATATCATATTCAAGAAAAAAAGAAAGAAAAAAAGCGTAAAAA
>CALVSZ010000095.1 GCA_944359705.1 uncultured Bacilli bacterium
GTTTTAGATTTATTAAATACTTACGGTTTGAAAGATTTTATCAATAGTTACCCCAATACACTATCTGGTGGTATGCGCCAAAGAGTAGTATGAATACAGTATAGACACAGGTAATAATTAAGTAAAATTGCTTATAACCATTATAAATAAAGGAAAAGAGGTAAATTATGTTGTTAGATAATAATACAAAAAAGGTAATAAATTTAATAAACAATTTTGATAATTTAAACAATATTGATAAATTAAGATTAAGTATTTATATATTAGAAAACAAGAATTTTAATATTAATTTTAATACTAGAGATATGATCATTCTTTTAAAGGAAGTTTTATCTAATTTAGATTCTAATTATGGAAAAACTATTGTTAATTTTAGTAGATATAAACATTTATTATTATTTTCAGCCAAGTATTTAGAATTAAGTGATTTAGAAAAGAAAAAGTTTACTGTGGAAATGTTATTTAATATTTATGAAACTGATTTTAATAATGATAAAATTAACAGTAAATTAAATAATTATTTATTAATATATGATTATTGTTATGCCGTATTAAATAGATAAATAAATCCCAATGGTTCAATACACCATTGAGGTTTTTTATTTAAATTTTTATTAAGTATCAAGCACTTTTATCAATTATTTCATAGCCCATTTTTTCATATGTTTTCTTTCTTTTCAAAAACATATTTCTTGTTTGCAAAAAATTATCATCAATATAATCATATACAATTATTTCTTTTTTAGTTTCATTTGTTCTATGTAATCTTCCTGTATATTGTATAATCCTATTAATTCCTGATATCGGCATAGTCAAAAATAAAACTTCTAAACTAGAATCATCAAACCCTTCACCAATACAAGAACTTGTAGCAATAATAATTTTATTCTCTTTATTTAATGTTAAATTGGAATTTAATTCATCATATTTTTTTAATTGTTTTTTTCGCATTCCACCACGATAAATAAATATATTTTTTGTTAATTTTGATAACCTTTCACTTAAATATTCTAAATGTTCAATTCTTTCTGTTAAAACCAAAATGTTTTTTCCACTATTAAATTCTTGTTCAATATCATTTATAACTTTATCATTTCTAATCACATCTTTAGAGATAAAATTATATATTTCATTAAGGGAATAATCATTTATATTTTTATCCACAAAATTTAGATGTATTTTTTGAGAATATACTTTCATAGCAAGATTTAAATTTTTGTTAAATTCTTTTAAATCTATTTTATATCTAATATTACCACACTGCATTTTAATTATTGGCGTATGTCCATTTTCTTTTTCAGGAGTAGCCGACACCCCGTAAACATATTTAGCATTTACTTTATTAATAGCACTTTCATATGTATATGCAGAAGAATGATGACACTCATCTATAATAATCATTCCATAATTTTTAACAATATCATTAAATTTTCCATTATTATAAATAGTTTTAATACTTGCTATATCTATTCTATTAGTTATAATGTTTTTGCCACCACCAATTTGCCCAATCTTGTCTATATTTAAAAAGAATTTTAATTTTTCTTCCCATTGTTTAAGTAATTGTAAAGAGAAAACTATAATTAATGTATTTACATTTCTTTCGGCTATTAACTTACAACAAGTTACAGTCTTACCAAAGCCTGTGGGAGCTTCTAATATTCCAGTTTCATATTTAAGCATTTCTCTAAGTGCATCAGTTTGTTCACTTCTTAAAATTCCATTAAATTTTACATTTAATTTTTCACCGCTATTACGCATATCTTTGATACTTATTTTTATATTATTTTCTTTGCACAAAGCATCTAGATATTCTAAATTACCTCTTGGTAATTTAATATACTTTTCATCCTCTTTGCTACAATCAATTACCATAGGAATATTATATACTGACATTCTATTTCTTTGTTTCATATAAAATACAGGATTAGCAAATGATGCTAACCTTTTAAAAGCATTTTTTACACTTGCACTTAAATTTGCTTTATCAATATAAATCATATCGCTAAGTAAAACATCAATTTTAGATGGAAAGTTAAAGTTGTTCTTTTGTTTATCCTTAACTTCTTCTTTTTTATCAAACCCTTGATGACCAATATCAATTGTATTAGAAGAAAGTATTCGAATTATACTAAACACATCTTCTTCATTCATTTTTATAACACTTGATAAATAATCATACTGATCATTATAAGGAATAAAATTTCTATCCACAAAAACGCTATTACCATACTTTGATGGTTCTGTTTGAAAAGGCAAAACAATTAAATTACCATAACCACCTTTAGGCAAAAAATCCTGATTAGGAAACATTCTATCAAAGGATTCTATTTTTAAACTATCTCTTAATTCCATTGTTTTTGATATAAGTAAACTCCCTAATTTTCTAGCGGTTATTGCTTTTATTTTATTTTCAAAAAATATCCACAAATGAAATCCTTTTCCTGATCTACTTCTTTCAATAGCAATAGGGACATCATATTCATCACAAACTTTAGCAAATGCCAAAACATCATCTTTTATTTGATTAATAGAATTCTTATCATCAAAATCA
>CALVSZ010000096.1 GCA_944359705.1 uncultured Bacilli bacterium
AGTCCTATTAATTGATGTTGGTCTTATTGCCTCATGAGCATCTTGGACATTTTCTGTTTTTTTGCTCTGTTTTACATACCCAACATACTCTTTACCATATTTATCGTTAATAAAAGCATAAGTTGATTTTATAAATTCATCGGAAAGTCTTACTGAATCAGTACGCATATATGTAATTAATCCGACTGTTTCATCTTTTAAGCTTATTCCTTCATATAACTTTTGAGCAATCATCATCGTTTTTTTAGAAGTGAAATTTAATTTACTAGATGCTTCTTGTTGTAATGTTGATGTGATAAAAGGAAACTTTGCCTTTTTGCTTTTTTCTTTTTTATCAATATTTTCTATTTTAAAATCTTTGGCTAATTTACTTAATATATCTTGAGCAGCACTCTCAGTCTTTATTTCAATCTTTTCATTGTTATAGCTATCTAATTTTGCATCAAACTCGTCAAAATAAGCATCTATTTCATAATACTCTTCTGGTATAAATGCTTGTATTTCTCTTTCTCTATCTACAATTAATTTTAAAGCAACACTTTGTACTCTTCCTGCAGACTTACCTCCTGTTTTAGATTGCATTAACTTACTTAATCTAAAACCAATAATTCGATCTAAAATTCTTCTTGCTTCTTGTGATTTAACTAAATCTTTATCAATCATTCTAGCACTATTAAATGATTTTAATATAACATCTTTAGTTATTTCATTAAAAACTATTCTTTTATAATGATCTTTTAAGTCTAATGTATCATATAGATGCCAACTAATTGCTTCTCCTTCACGATCAGGGTCGGTTGCTAAATAAACAAAATCTGATTCTTTTACATCCTTTTTTAATTCTTTAACTAATTTACTTTTACCTTTTATAATTTTATAATCTGGTTTAAAATGATTTTCAACGTCTACGCCTAAACCATATTTGCCTGTCGTTGATAAATCACGTATATGTCCAAGTGATGAAACCACTTTATAATCTTTTCCTAAATATTTTTCAATTGTTTTACTTTTACTAGGGGATTCTACAATTACTAAATTTTTTGCCACAATATCCCTTTCCTTTCCTGTATCATTATATACTATTTTTATATTAAGATGTCAAGTAATTTTAATTAATTGTTAAAAAAAGAAAACCTAGTATATGATTTTCTTTACATATGTTATTTACTTTTTAAAAGTTTTCTTACTTCTTGATTACTTAAATTTTTATCATAAATATCTAAAATTTGTTTTTTTCTATGTGCACACTTATTCTTTAATTCTTTTAATACTTCAATTAATTCTTTTCTTTTAATAGTTAGTTTTTCTTCTTCAGTACTATTTTCATAAATATAATTATTTCTTCCTTGAACAAATTCTTTACTACCTATAACGTTGGGTGCTTCTATCAATAATTTTTCTGGATAACTATCAGTATTAACTCTTACTATGTTTCCTCCTTTAAATGAACTATCTGATAAGCATTCTATATCTTTGGAATCACAAAATACTTCTTCACCACTAATTTTAGTATTAGATAAAACTAATTTAGGAGAAACAATACTAGTTTTAAAATTACCATTAATTCTTCCTATGTTTGAATCAGTAATGGAAAGACATGAATCAGCATATAATCTAATTGTTTTTTTACATCCAATATAATAATAAGGGTTATCAAAATTCATATTTTTTAAAGTCAAATTTTCGGCATATAAATTTAGCCCTCTAATATATTTAATAGATACATTATCTAATGTAATATTTTTCCCATTTGCTATATCTAATCCATATTCAAAATTACAATCTTTAATTATTATTTCACTATTTTCGTTTCCAAATAGCCTAACTTCATTTCTTTTAAAATTTATATTATTAAAAATATAATAAACTTTTTTATCAAAGTTATAACGTTTTGCTAATTCTTTATCACATCTTTTTATTCCTAGACACATAATATCTAAAAAGAATCTTCTACGTCTACATTTTTTCTTATCAACATAACAATATAGTGCGTCATCCTTTTCAACAACTTTACCTAAATTTCCTGTAAATTGTTTTTTTAAATAATTTCTAATAATATTATATATTTTCTTTTTCATGATATTTCTTCTCCTTTTTTCCGATTATTATATCAAATGATATAGTTTTTCACAATAAAAAGTTGGATATTTCACCAACTTTAATATACATATGGTTGCCCCAGTTAGATTCGAACTAACGAAATGTCGGAGTCAGAGTCCGATGCCTTACCGCTTGGCTATGGGGCAATAAAAAATTACATACTTCATCATGTATGTAACTAAACTTCAAAATGAAGTAATATCAATATGGTAGCGCCGGGGGGATTCGAACCCTCGACCCTTCGGGTATGAACCGAATGCTCTAGCCAACTGAGCTACAGCGCCATAACAAGTGCATATTAAATATAACATATTTAGTTTTGTTTGACAATACTTTTTTTAAAATTTATTATATTTAAATGCACTAAATTACTAATCTCTTATTTTAATGTGAGTTTCTCTTAATTGCTGTTCAAATACTTCATTAGGGCATCCCATCATTGCATCTGCTCCATTAGCTCCTAGTGGAAATGCAACCATTTCTCTTATATTTTCTTCATCTTTAAGAAGCATTAAAATTCTATCAATCCCCGGAGCCATTCCTGCATGAGGAGGAGCACCAAATCTAAATGCCTCATATAGTGATGGGAATTTTGATTTTACAACTTCTTCATCATATCCAGCGATCTCAAAAGCTTTTTTTAATATTTGCCTACTATGGTTTCTAACTCCCCCACTTGCCATTTCATATCCATTACATACGAAGTCATATTGATATGCCTGTATTTCAAGAGGATTTTTATTATTTAACGCATCAAGTCCTCCTTGAGGCATACTAAATGGATTATGTGAAAACTCTATTTTATTATCTTCTTCATTTAATTCATAAAAAGGAAAATTGTTTATTATACAAAATTCATATCTATTTTTATCTATTAAATCTAATTCATTACCTAATTTAATTCTAAGTTGTCCCATTAATTTTGCACATTTATCTTTATTAGCAATTATAAAAATTACATTACCAGGTTTTAAATTTAATTTTTCCTTTAGTTCACTTCTAACTTCATCGTCAAAAAATTTATCCAGTGAAGATTTAAAGCTCATATCATCATTTACTTTTATATAGCCCAAAACTCCTCCGATAGATTTTACATATTCTTCCATTTGTTTATACCACGAATTAGATTTATCAATATTATTTACTACAATACCTCTTACAGTAGTATCTTTAAATGGTTCAAAAGAAGATTTATTCAAAATATCAGTTAAATCAACGATTTCTAAAGGATTTCGTAAATCTGGCTTATCTGTACCATATTTTAGCATTGATTCAGTATAAGATATTCTTCTAAATGGTATAGGACTAACTTCTTTATTAGAAAATTTAGTAAATACATCATAGAATACTTTTTGACCCACATCATATACATCTTCTTCTGTAGCAAAAGACATCTCAAAATCAAGTTGATAAAACTCTCCATATAATCTATCACTTCTAGGATCCTCATCACGGAAACAAGGAGCTATTTGAAAATAGCGATTAAATCCTGATACCATAAGTAATTGCTTAAATATTTGCGGTGCTTGAGGAAGTGCATAAAATTTTCCTTTAAATTTACGTGATGGAACAATAAAATCTCTTGCTCCTTCAGGAGAAGTAGCTGTAATAATTGGTGTTTGAATTTCTGTAAAATTTAAACTTTTCATTGTACTTCTAATAAAATCAATTACTTCACTTCTAAATAAAATATTATTATGTACTTCTTCATTTCTTAAATCTAAATAACGATATTTAAGTCTTGTTTCTTCTGTTGATTCTTTTGATCTTGATATTTCAAAAGGTAATACATTTTCACATTCTCCAAGAACTTCTAAAGAAGAAATTAACACTTCAATTTCTCCTGTTTTCATGTTAGGATTAATCATATCATCAGTTCTTTTTTGAACAATTCCAGTAATAGTAATAGTACTTTCTTTGTTTATATTTATATACTTTTCTACTTCTTCACTTATTAATTGAACAATTCCCGTTTCATCTCTTAAAGTAATAAATAAAAGTCCTCCTAAATTACGAATTGAATTTACCCATCCTGCTAATTTTACTGTTTTTCCAACTTCATTAACTGAAACATTTCCACAATAAATATTTCTATAAATATTTTCTTTCATCTTTTTACCTCCTAAATTAAAAACGCAAAAAAGTATGTATAAGGACGATAATAATACCGCGGTGCCACCTTATTTCACTTTCGTGCGCTTAATTATTTTTATATAAATTGTTGTTTTCTTTAGCATTTATGTGTCACGTCATAAACAAAAACTAATAATATTATATCATTTATTTACATAAAGTCAATTTAAATAGATAAAATTATTATCTATTTATGAGTACTTGCATAAACTATATTGGAAAGGATGATATAATGAAAGACGATTATCAAAAAGCCTTAAATAAAATTAAAAATGATCAAAAATTTTTAAAATTTTCTGGTTGTTGTGATAATAGAAACGTCATTGGTCCAACTGGATCTACCGGACCAACAGGGCCAACGGGGCCGACTGGACCTACCGGACCGACGGGGCCTACCGGACCAGCTGGACCGACTGGGCCAAGTATCGTAAATGTAGGTACAACTAGGACAGGAGCGCCTGGAACCGATGCTACAGTTACAAATAGTGGTACTGATACTAACGCTGTATTTGATTTCGTTATTCCAGAAGGTGCTACTGGGCCGACTGGTCCTACCGGGCCGGCTGGACCAACAGGATCAACTGGGCCGACCGGACCTCAAGGCGCTACTGGTGCTACCGGATCTACCGGACCGACTGGTGCTTCTCCTAATTTAAGCATAGGAACAGTGACTACTGGTGCTCCTGGTTCTAGCGCATCAGCTACAATTACAGGCACTTCACCTAACTTTGTATTAAATTTAACTATTCCTGCTGGCGCTACCGGACCGACGGGGCCGACTGGACCTGATGGTGCTACCGGACCTACTGGACCTGATGGTGCTACCGGACCGACTGGACCTGATGGTGCTACCGGGCCTACTGGACCTCAAGGTACTAGTATAACAGGGCCTACTGGACCTAATGGTGCTACCGGGCCTACTGGACCTAATGGTGCTACTGGACCTACTGGACCGACTGGACCTGATGGTGCTACTGGACCGACTGGACCGACTGGACCTGATGGTGCTACTGGACCTACCGGACCGACTGGACCTGATGGTGCTACTGGACCGACTGGACCGACTGGATCTGATGGTGCTACTGGACCTACCGGACCGACTGGACCTGATGGTGCTACTGGACCTACCGGACCTGATGGTGCTACTGGACCGACTGGACCGACTGGACCTGATGGTGCTACCGGACCGACTGGGCCTACTGGACCTACTGGACCGACTGGACCTACCGGGCCATAATCTAACAGGAGACGTTTATGAACAAGTATAAAATATGTGTATACGCAATTGCTAAAAATGAAGAGAAGTTTGTAGATAGATGGTACCAATCAGTAAAAGATGCTGATAAAATATATGTACTAGATACTGGATCAACCGATAATACTGTTCAAAAATTAAAATCACATGGAGTTATAGTAAAAACTATAAAAATTAATCCTTGGAGATTTGACACAGCCAGAAACAAAGCCTTAGAAATGGTTGATGAAGACGCTGATATTTGTATTTGTATTGATATAGACGAAGTACTTTTACCTAATTGGAGAGAAGAATTAGAAAACAATTGGGATAAAGATACAACTAGAATATATTATAACTATAATTGGAGACTTGACGAGAACAACAATCCATTAGTAAATTTCTACATTGAAAAAATTCACGCTAGACATGGATACATTTGGACTCATCCTGTTCATGAAGTACTTACATATTTAAATGGCGTAGAAAATAAAAAAACAGTACCTACAATTACCGTCAATCATTACCCTGATAGTACAAAAAGTAGAGGAAGTTATCTTCCCCTACTTGAGCTATCAGTAAAAGAATGTCCAGAAGATGATCGTAATATGCATTACCTTGGTCGTGAATATATGTATTACGGAATGTATGATAAATGTATAGATACATTAAAAAAACATTTAAATTTAAAATCAGCAATATGGAAAGATGAAAGATGTGCTTCTATGAGATTTATTGGAAGGAGTTATAAACTATTAAAAAACTATGATGAAGCAATTAAATGGTATAATAAAGCAATTAAAGAGGCACCTTATTTAAGAGACCCATATGTTGAAATGGCTATCTTGCAGTATGAACTACAAAACTGGAACAATGTGATATATTATTGTAATGAAGCTTTAAAAATTAATGATAAATATAAAAGTTATATTAATGAAATATTTAGTTGGGATAATACTATCTATGATTTAAAATCAATAGCGTACTATAATTTAAATGATAAAGAAAATGCACTAACAAACATTAATATAGCACTATCTTTTAATCCAAATGACGAAAGGCTTATAAATAATAAAAAATTTATTGAAAATATGAAATAGTATATTTTAAAAACTAGATTGTTGCAAAAATAACAACCTAG